>NZ_CEXFHW010000118.1:0-12298 GCF_982640115.1 Quisquiliibacterium sp.
CCCTTCGGCAAGGCGCTCGCAGAGAACCAGGCCATCCAGTTCCCGCTGGTCGAACTGGCCACCCAGTGCGAGATGCTGCGCCTGCTCATCCGCAAGACCGCCTGGGAGATGGACCAGATGCCCAAGCCCGAGGTCGAGAAGAAGCTCTCGGACAAGGTCTCGATGTGCAACTACTGGGCCAACCGGCTGGTCTGCGAGGCGGCTGACCGGGCCATGCAGGTGCATGGCGGCATCGGCTACTCGCGGCACAAGCCCTTCGAGCACATCTACCGCCATCACCGCCGCTACCGGATCACCGAGGGCTCCGAGGAGATCCAGATGCGCAAGGTGGCCGGCTACCTGTTCGGCTTCATGGGCCCGAACAAGCGCTGATCGCATGCACGCAGTCCAGCCCGCGGTGCTGCTCGAGCGCGATGCCCGTGGCGTGGCCACGGTGCGCCTCAATCGTCCGCAGCGCAACAACGCCTACGACGATTCCATGCTGCGCGGCCTGCTGCAGGGTCTGGCCGCACTGCAGGCCGATGACGCGGTGCGCCTGATCGTGCTGCGCGGCAATGGTGCGCACTTCCAGGCCGGCGCCGATCTTGCCTGGCTGCGTTCGGTGGCGGCGGCCGATGCCGCCGCCAACCTGGCCGCCTCGCGGCTCACCGCGCAGGCGGTGCGCGCCCTCGACGACTGCCCCAGGCCCACGCTCGCGCTGGTGCAGGGCTCGTGCATCGGCGGGGGCACCGGCATCGTCGCGGCCTGCGACCTGGTGATCGCCGAAGACACCGCGCGTTTCGCGATCAGCGAGGCCCGCTGGGGGCTGGCGGCCAGCATCATCTTCCCGCAGCTCGATGCCGCGATCGGCGTGCGTCAGGTGCGCCGCTATGCGCTGAGCGGCGAGGTCTTCAGCGCTGCCCGTGCGCAAGCCATCGGCCTGGTGCACGAATGCTGCGCAGCCGGCGGGCTCGATGCCGCGGCCGCGCCGGTGATCGACGCGTTTCTGCGCACCGCGCCGCGGGCCGCCGCCATCAGCAAGCGCAGCGCGCGGGCCTGCGCCGACAGCATCCTGAGCGATGCCCGCTTCGAGCAGCTGGTGGCCGAGCACGCCGAGCGCCGGCGCAGCCCCGAGGCCCTTGAGGGCCTGGCCAGCTTCGCGCAGCGGCGCCCTCCCGCCTGGGCACCGCAGGGCTGAGCGGCCGGCCCGGGCTGCTGACGGCCGGTTGCGGGCGCCGATCAGGAATCGGCGCTGAATCCGATCGTCTTCACGATCGGCCCCCAGCGGTCATGGTCGGCCTTCAGCTGCGCGCGCAGTTCGTCGGGCGTGGAGGAAGCTGCCTCCAGACCCATGATCGCCAGACCGTCCACCACCTCGGGCGCGGCCAGTGCGGCGCGCAGCGCGGCATTGGCGCGCGCGGTGATGTCGGGCGCCGGCTTGCCGGGCAGGAAGAAGCCGAACCACTCCCGAAAGACCAGGTCCTTGAAGCCCTGTTCGCTGAAGGTGGGCACATCCGGGGCGAAGCGCGAGCGCTGCGCCGCCGAGGTGGCCAGCACCCGGCACTTGCCGGCGGCCACATGCTGGGTGAACTCGCCCACCGGTCCCGACACCGCGGCGATCTGGCCGCCGATCATGTCGAGGATGGCCGGCTGCGTCCCGCGGAAGGCGACATGCTTGAGGTCGACCCCGCTGGCGCGCTCGAGCAGCGCGCCAATGAAGTGCGGCACCGAGCCCGCCGCCGGCGAGCCGTAGTTGGCCTGCGCGGGGTTGGCCTTGCACCAGGCGAGGAAGTCGGCGATCGAGCGCACCGAAGCCGGCACCATGGGGCCCACCGCGAAGCCGAACTCGAAGCGGCAGCCCAGCGACACCGGCGAGATGTCCTCGAAGGGGTTGTAGGCGAGCTTGCGGTAGATGTGCGGGTAGATCATCAGCATCGAGGCCGGCGTCTGCAGGATGACGCTGCCGTCGCGCGGGGCGGCGCGCATGAGGTCGATGGCCACCTGGCCACCGGCACCGGTGCGGTTCTCGACCACCGCGTTGCGGGCATAGCTGCCGCGCAGCCGGTCGGCCACGCGCCGGCACAGGGTGTCGGAGGTGCCGCCCGGCGGAAAGCCGGTGACCACGCGCACGGTGTCGAGCGCCGCGGCGGGCTGGGCGAGTGCACCGGCTGGCAGCGACAGCGCGGGCAGGGCGAGCGCGGCGCCGAGGGCGCCGGCACCGCGCAGGGCCTGGCGTCGGCCGGGTTCGGCGGGGGCCGCGGCGCTGGGCAGGGTGGAGGAGGGCGGACGAAGGCTCATGTGAAGACTCCCGGGGCGGCGCTCAGAGGCCGCGGAAGGTGGCGAATTCCTCGAGCGGCGCGCGCCGGGTCACGAGGCGGTTGATGGGATGGTCGGGGTCGCGCCAGCCGATCGCCATGCCGGTGAACAGCATGCGCTCGGGCGGCGTGCCCAGGAACCGGGTGATGGTCTGCGGATAGATCGCCCAGCACTCCTGGGCGCAGCTGTCGAGGCCCTCCTCGCGCAGCAGCAGCATCACGGTCTGCAGGTACATGCCCAGGTCGGACCACTGCGGCAGGCCCATGCGCCGGTCGACCGTGCAAAAGAGCGCCAGGGGCGCGCCGAAGAACTGGTAGTTGCGCGCGAACCAGGCCAGCCGCCCGGCCTTGTCCTCGCGCGGCACGCCCAGGATCGCGTACATGTCCTCGCCGACCATGAAGCGGCGTTCGCGATAGGGCGAGACCAGCTCCGGCGGGTAGATGCTGTAGTCCTTGACCTCGTCGCCGCCCGGCGCCTCGACCACGCGGGTCTGCATGAGGGTCTTGAGTTCGGCGAGCGGCTCGCCGGCCACCACATCGATGTGCCAGGGCTGCAGGTTGCCGCCCGAGGCCGAGCGGGCCGCGGCCGCCAGCACGCGGCGGATCACGCCGGCATCCACCGGCTTGTCGAGGAAGGCGCGAATCGAGCGTCGGCTGGCGACGGCGTCGGTGACATTCATGGGACTCTCCGGAAGGGGCGAGGGCGCGGCGGACCGGTTCGTGGCGCGCATCGATGCACGCCGCCGCGGACGCGGTCATCATTGTCGCATTCAATTCGCCGGCGAGCCGGCAGGGAGAGACAGCATGGCAGGGCCACTCAGCGGCTTGAAGGTGATCGAGATGGTGGGCATCGGACCGGGCCCGTTCTGCGCGATGGCGCTGGCCGACCTCGGCGCCGAGGTCATCCGCATCGATCGTCCGCAGGCCGCCGGCGGACGCGGCGCGGCCGACAAGGCCCGCTTCGATGTCCTCGCCCGCAACCGCCGTTCGGTGTGCATCGACCTGCGCAAGCCGGGCGGCGCCGAGGCGGTGCTTGCGCTGGTCGAGCGCGCAGACATCCTCATCGAGGGCTTTCGGCCCGGCGTCATGGAGCGCCTCGGGCTGGGGCCCGATGTCTGCCTCGCCCGCAACCCGCGGCTGGTGTTCGGTCGCATGACCGGCTGGGGCCAGTTCGGTCCGCTCTCGCAGGCCGCCGGCCACGACATCAACTACATCTCGATCGCCGGTGCGCTCGCGGCCATCGGTCGCCCCGGCGAAAAGCCGGCCATCCCGCTCAACTACATCGGCGACTTCGGCGGCGGCGGCATGCTGCTCGCCTTCGGCGTGATGTGCGCGCTGCACGAGGCGCGTCAGTCGGGCAAGGGGCAGGTGGTCGATGCGGCCATGACCGATGGCACCGCCATGCTCTCGGCCATGATGTACGGCATGCGCGCGCGCGGCACCTGGAGCACCTCGCGCGGCGAGAACCTGCTCGACGGCGGCGCGCACTTCTACGACACCTACACCTGTGCCGACGGCCGCCATGTGTCGGTCGGTGCCATCGAGCCGCAGTTCTACGCCCGGCTCCGCGAGCTCTGCGGCATCGACGATCCTGCCTTCGACGCGCAGATGGACCCGGCCGGCTGGCCCGACCTCAAGCAGCGTCTGGCCGCGATCTTCCTCACCCGCACCCGCGACGCGTGGTGCGCGCTGCTCGAGGGCAGCGATGCCTGCTTCGCGCCGGTGCTCGACTGGGACGAGGCGCCGCGTCACGCCCACAACCAGGCGCGCGGCACCTTCGTGGAGGTGGCCGGCGTGGTTCAGCCGGCGCCGGCGCCGCGTTTCTCGCGCACGCCGGCGGCCACGCCGGTGGCGCCCTCGGCGGCGGGCGCCGACACCGAGGCGGTGCTGCAGGCCTGGGGATTCGACGCCGCGAAGCTGGGCGCGCTGCGCAGCGCTGGCGTGATCGGCGCAGCCTGATCGGCGGGGCCGGGCCCGCGCCGGACCGGTTCAGCCCGCCCCGGCCCTCACCCGCGCGGCCAGCCCGGCCGCCAGCGCCGCTGGCGGCTCGCCGATGTCGGCCACCCAGGCATCCTCGGGCGGCTCCAGCGCCGCGAACTGGCTGGCCAGCAGCGAGGCCGGCATGTAGCGGTGCTGGCGGTCAGCCAGCCGAGCCTCGATCAGCGCCTGGCTGCCGCGCAGAAAGACCACCCGCAGGCCGGGCACCCGGTCGGCCAGTTGCGTCCGGTAACGCGCCCTCAGCGCCGAGCAGGCCAGCACCACCGGTTCGCCACGGGCCGCACTGTGGCGCAGCAGGGCGTTGAGCCGGGCCAGCCAGGGTGCGCGGTCGGTATCGTCGAGCGGCCGGCCGGAACGCATCTTCTCGACATTGGCGGGCGGATGGAGATCGTCGGCATCGACGAAGCGCCAGCCCAGCTCCCGGGCCAGGGCCTCGCCCACGGTGGTCTTGCCGCAACCCGATACGCCCATCAGCAGCAGCGCGCTGATCGGCGCCGGGCTGGCGATGCCTGGCGCGCCCGGGGCACGGGCCGATGCAGGCCGGTCGGCGCCGCCGCTCATGCCTCGTCCGCCCGGCGCACGGCATGCCCACCGAAGGCCCGTCGCATCAGCGCGAGCAGGCGGTTGCCGGTGTCGGCCCGACCCTGCGAGTCGAATCGGCTCATCAGCGCCGCGGCGATCACCGGCGTTGGCGTGCCCTGGCGCACCGCCTCGTCCACCGTCCAGCGCCCTTCGCCCGAGTCGGCCACATGCGGCTGCAGCGCCTGGAGCGCGCCCGGCTCGGCCAGCGCGTCGGCGGTGAGGTCGAGCAGCCAGGAGCGCACCACGCTGCCGTGGCGCCAGAGCTGGGCGATGTCGGCCAGCGGCAGATTCAGGTCCTGACGGCCCTCGAGCAGCGCGAAGCCTTCGGCCAGCGCCTGCATCATCCCGTATTCGATGCCGTTGTGGACCATCTTCACGAAGTGCCCCGCGCCGCTCGGGCCGCAGTGCAGCCAGCCCGAGTGCGGCGTGGGCGCGAGCTGCCTGGCAAACGGCACGACCCGCTCGACCGCGGCAGGCTCGCCGCCCAGACTCAGGCAGTAGCCCCCGTCGAGGCCCCAGATGCCGCCCGACACGCCACAGTCGACATAGCGCAGGCCGGCGTCGGCGGCCTCGCGGGCGCGGCGCTGCGAGTCGAGGTAGTTGGCATTGCCGCCCTCGACGATCAACTCGCCGGGCGCGAGCAGCGCGTGCAGCTCGCGCAGCGCGGTCTCGGTGATCTCGCCGGCGGGCAGCATCAGCCACACCACCGCCGGGCCGGCCTCGGCGCGCAAGGCGGTCACCAGTGAGGCGAGGCTGTCGTGGGTGCGCACACCGGTTTCGTCGGCGAGCGCCTTGCGGGCACTGCCCGCCGCATCGTGGCCGTGCACGCGGGTGCCGGCGCGGGCCAGGCGGCGGGCCATGTTCGCGCCCATGCGGCCGAGTCCGATCATGCCGATCGCTGTCATCTCAGGAGCTCCTCGATCAGGTGCCGGACCCGCGTGGCGGCATCCGGCGACAGGCAGTCCACCACCTGACGCGCCGGCATCGCGCGCAGCCAGGTGAGCTGCCGCTTGGCGAGCTGGCGGGTGGCGGCCACCGCGCGCTCGCGCATCGTCGCGGCATCGTACACACCGTCCAGGTGTTCCCAGGCCTGGCGATAGCCCACGCACCGCATCGCGGGCAGGCCGGCGTGCAGGCCGGGGCGCGCGCGCAGTGCCATCACCTCGTCGAGCAGGCCGGCGGCGAACATCGCGGCGGTGCGCTGCGCGATGCGGGCATGCAGCCCGGCCCGGTCGGCGGGCTCCATCGAGATCACCGGCACCCCGGCCAGGCCGTTCGATCTTGCCTGGCGCGCGAGCAGCGCCGACATCGGCTCGCCGGTGGTCTCGATGATCTCGAGCGCGCGCTGGATGCGCTGCGCGTCACCGGGCGCGAGTCGCGCTGCGGTCACCGGATCGAGCACGGCCAGCCGCTGGTGCATGGCCGGCCAGCCCTGCGCGCCAGCCTGCGCCTCGAGCCGGGCACGCAGGGCCGGATCGGCCTGCGGCAGTTCGTGCAGCCCCTCGACCAGCGCGCGCGCGTAGAGCAGAGTGCCGCCCACCAGCAGGGGCAGGCGGCCGCGCGCACGGATCTCGCCGATCAGCCGGCCGGCATCGCTCGCGAAGCGGGCCGCGGAGTAGGCCTCGGTCGGCTCGAGGATGTCGATCAGATGATGCGGCACGGCCGCACGTTCGGCGGCATCGGGCTTGGCGGTGCCGATGTCCATGCCGCGATAGACCAGCGCGGAATCGACGCTGATCACCTCCAGCGGCAGCGAGCGCGCGAGCGCCAGCGCGGCGGCGGTCTTGCCCGACGCGGTGGGGCCGAGCAGCATCACCGCGGGCGGGCCGCCAGCGCCTGCCGCGCTGCGCTCACGGTCGCCCTCACCCTCACCCTCGCCCTCGCCCTCGCCCTCGCGATCGCGATCGCGATCGCGATCGCGGGGCACGCGATCCGCCGGCGCGCTCATGGCGTGCCGCGGGCCGCGCCATCGCGCCGTGGATCGGCGCCGCCGGTCCAGCCCCCGACGGGGTCGGCGACGATGCCGTGCAGGCCGCTGTTCAGGTCGGTGACCAGAACGGTGTGGCCCCGGGCCCGCAGGCCGTCGGCCAGGCGGACGAGCGGTGTGCCGCGCTCGAGCACGGTGGTGGCCGAGGCCTGCGCGCCGACATTGGGCAGGTCGATGGCCTGCTGGATGTCGAGGTCCCAGTCGATGAGGCCGATCAGGGTCTTGACCACGTACCCGATGATGGCCGGTCCGCCTGGCGAGCCGATCACCGCACGCAGCCGGCCATCGGGACCGAAGACCAGCGTGGGGGCCATCGCGCTGCGCGGTCGCTTGCCGCCGGCCAGTGCATTGGCCACCGGCAGGCCGTCGACGCCGGCGGGTGCGAACGAGAAGTCGGTGAGCTGGTTGTTCAGCAGCATGCCGGCAGCCATCTGCAGGCTGCCCAGGCCGTTCTCGATGCTCGAGGTCAGCGCCACGGCGCGGCCCTGCGCATCGACCACCGACAGATGGGTGGTGGAGGGCAGCGACACCGAGGCATCACTGGCCAGGCGCAGCGACCCGGCGGGCTGGCCCGGCGCGGGCACGCCCAGGCTGCGATCGGGCCTGATCAGCGAGGCCCGCGCGCGCAGGTAGGCTGCATCCAGCAGCCCGGCTACCGGCACCGGCACGACATCGGGATCGGCGACATGGCGCAGCCGGTCGGCATAGGCCAGACGCAGGGCTTCGCTCACCAGATGGACCGCATCGAGCGAGCCCGGCCCCATCGCGCGCAGATCGAAGAACTCGAGCATGCCCAGGGTCTGCAGCACCGCCAGGCCGCCGCTGGAGGGCGGGCCCATGCCGCAGATCCGGTGGCCACGGTAGGCGCCGCACACCGGCGCGCGTGGGCGCGCCTGGTAGCCGGCCAGGTCGGCCAGGCTCAGCCGCCCGGGCCGCTCGGGATGGGCCGCCACGCGCTCGACGATCGCCCGGGCGATCTCGCCGCTGTGCAGCGCGTCGGCGCCGTCGGCGGCCACGCGGCGCAGCGTGGCCGCCAGCGCGGGCTGGCGCAGCATCGTGCCCACGGGCCAGGCCTGGCGGTCGGGCCCGAGCAGCACCGTGGCCACCGGCTCGCCCTGGGCGAGGATGCGTTCGCGCGCGGCACGGGTCTGGCCGTGCAGCCGGGCCGATACCGGTGCGCCGGCCTCGGCGAGGCGGATGGCGTCGTCGAAGAGCGAGGCCCAGGGCAGCCGGCCATGGCGGCCGTGGGCGAGTTCCAGCATGCGCACGAGGCCGGGCACGCCCACGGCATGGCCGCCATCGACCGCCGCCGGCCAGCCCAGCGGGCGTCCGGTCGCATCGCGGAACTGCGCGGCCTGCGCGGTCGCCGGCGCGGTCTCGCGGCCGTCATAGCTTGCGACGGCTCCGCTGGCAGGGTCGAAGTGCAGCAGGAAGCCGCCGCCGCCCAGGCCCGAGGACTGCGGCTCGACCACCGCCAGCACCCATTGCGCCGCGATCGCCGCATCCACGGCCGAGCCGCCGCGGGCGAGCGTTGCCACGCCGGCCTGCACCGCCAGCGGGTGGGCGGCGGCGACCATGTCGCGCGGCCCGCGGGCAAGGCTGCGGGGCGTCCAGCCGGAAGGCAGTTCCGGCGCGTCGGCGCCGGCGGTAGCGACTGCGCTGTCGGCAGCGCTTGCCGCGGCCGCGGCGCCAGGCAGTGCGCCAGCGAGCAGCCCGGCAAGGCCGAGAAGGGCCGCGGCCGCATGCCGGGCGGTGGCAGCATGCATGGCCGTCAGCGACCGCGCAGGAACCAGCCGTCGAGCTCGGCCATGCCCACCTGGACCCAGGTGGGCCGTCCATGGTTGCACTGATCGGCGCCGGCGGTGCTCTCCATCTCGCGCAGCAGTGCGTTCATCTCCTGCAGGGTCAGACGGCGGTTGGCCCGCACTGCGGCATGACAGGCCATCGTGGCCAGGGTCTCGTTGCGCTGCTCGGTGAGGGCGCGCGAGCTGCCCACCTCGCGCAGTTCGGACAGCACCGAGCGGGCGAGCGAAGCCGGATCGGCGTCGGCGAGCGCCGCGGGCACGCCGCGCACCGCCAGCGTGCCCGGCGAGAGCACCGAGAGATCGAGCCCGAGCGCGGCGAGCGTGGCCGCGTCCTCCTCGACCAGCCGCACCTCCAGCGGGTCGGCGCGGAAGGTGGCCGGGATGAGCAGCGACTGCACCGCCGGCGGGCCCTGGTCGAGCTCGCGCTTGAGGCGCTCGAACACGACCCGCTCGTGCGCGGCATGCATGTCGATGAGCACCAGGCCGTGCGCGTTCTGCGCCAGGATGTAGACCCCGTGGAGCTGGGCCAGCGCGAAGCCGAGCGGCGGGCTGCCGGCCGCGTCACCGGCGGGGGACGCGGCCTCGCCCACCGCGGCGTCGGCGCCCCCGGCGCCCCCGGCGCCCGGTACCGGCTCTGCCGCGGAGGCCAACCCGCCCGGCAGACCCGTCGCAGTGCGCCAGCCCGCCGGCGCCGTGCCGGGCGGCGCACCGAAGGCCAGCGCCAGCGCCGACTGCGTGGCCCCGGGGGCGGCCGGACGCATCGGCGCCGTCCAGGGCCGCGCGGGCTGCAGCGAGGGATGCTCGGCCGCACCGGCGCGCAGCGCCTCGCTCATCACCTGCTGCAGCGCCCGATGCACCGCCTGCGGATCGCGAAAGCGCAGCTCGGTCTTGGCGGGATGGACATTGACATCGACCAGGCCCGGATCGATGGCCAGAAACAGCGCATAGGCGGGATGCCGGTCGCCGTGCAGCAGCTCGCTGTAGGCCTGGCGCGCGGCGTGGGTGAGCAGCCGGTCGCGCACGAAGCGACCGTTCACATGCACGAACTGACGATCGGGCCGGCCGCGGCTGGCGGTGGGCAGCCCCAGCAGCCCGAGCAGCTGCAGCGGGCCCGCTTGCGCGTCGACCACCCGATGCGCCTCGCGGAAGTCATCACCCAGACCCTCCAGGGCGCGGGCCATCCAGGTGCCGGCCGGCCAGGACAGGGTCTGCCGGCCTTCCACCCAGAGCGCGAACGCCACCCCGGGATGGGCCAGCGCCACGCGACGCAGCGCGTCGGCGCAATGGGCGGTCTCGGTGGCGGCGCTCTTGAGGAACTTGCGGCGTGCGGGCGTGGCGCTGTAGAGCTCGAGCACCTCCACGGTGGTGCCCGGGGCGCCGGCGGCCGGCGCGATGCCGTCCTCGAAGGTGTCGATCCGGTGGGCATGCGGCGCCTGCGCCGTGCGGCTGGTGATCTGCACCCGTGCCACCGAGGCGATCGAGGCCAGCGCCTCGCCCCGAAAGCCCAGGGTGGCCACCTGCTCGAGCTCGGCGAGCGAGGCGATCTTGCTGGTGGCGTGCCGCTGCAGGGCGAGCGGCAGCTCGTCGGGCGGGATGCCGCAGCCGTCGTCGCTGATCGCGATCCGGCGCATGCCGCCGTCTTCCAGCCGGACCTCGATGCGGCGCGCACCGGCATCCAGCGCGTTCTCGAGCAGCTCCTTGACCACCGACGCCGGGCGTTCCACCACCTCGCCGGCCGCGATCTGGCTCACCAGCAGATCGGGCAGGGCGCGGATGGGGCGGAGGGTGTCGGGCAAGGGCGTGGGTGATGCGCGGCGCCACAACGGGCGGGGGGATTATATCGGCGGGTATCATCGCGGCATGGACATCGCCACGATGGTCGACATCTTCCTGCACCTCGACCGCCACCTGGTCGCGGTGGTGCGCGACCACGGCATGTGGGTCTATGCGCTGCTGTTCCTGATCATCTTCGTCGAGACCGGGCTGGTGGTGATGCCCTTCCTGCCAGGCGATTCCCTGCTGTTTGCCGCCGGTGCCATCGCCGGGGTGGGCGGCATGAGCCTCAACGGGCTGCTGCTGCCGCTGATGATCGCCGCCGTGCTCGGCGATGCGCTCAACTACTCGGTAGGCCGCTGGTTCGGGCCGCGGGTTTTCCGCTGGGAGAGCTCGCGCTGGTTCAACCGTGCCGCCTTCGACCGCACCCAGGCCTTCTACGAGCGCCACGGGCCGATCACCATCGTGGTGGCCCGATTCCTGCCCTTCGTGCGAACCTTCGCGCCCTTCGTGGCCGGCATCGCGCATATGAGCTATCCGCGCTTCGCGTTCTACAACGTCCTGGGCGCGGTCATCTGGGTAGGCAGTCTGGTCACCCTGGGCTACCTGGTGGGCAACACCGATTGGGTCAAGGCGAACTTCTCGCTGGTCACCCTGGCCTTCATCGTCATCCCGGCCCTGCCGGCGGTGATCGAGTTCCTGCGCCACTGGCAGCGCGCCCGTGCGAATCCTGCTGATCGAGGATGATCCGGTGGTGGCCGACGCGGCCGCCTCAGGGCTGCGTCACGCCGGGTTCGTGGTCGACGCGGTCGGCAGCGCCGAATCGGCCGATACCGCGCTGGTCAGCGAGCACTTCGACCTGATCATCCTCGACCTCGGGCTGCCCGGGCGCGATGGCCTGCAGTTCCTGGCCAGCCTGCGCCGCGGCGTGTCCGATCGCGCCGGCATCCCGGTGCTGGTGCTCACGGCCCGCGACGGGCTCGACGACCGGGTCGCGGGCCT
This sequence comes from Quisquiliibacterium sp., assembly GCF_982640115.1. NCBI lineage: Bacteria > Pseudomonadati > Pseudomonadota > Betaproteobacteria > Burkholderiales > Burkholderiaceae > Quisquiliibacterium > Quisquiliibacterium sp. The sequence continues at coordinate 11,442 of NZ_CEXFHW010000118.1, forward strand.
CGATCGCGGTGCTGACGACTACATGGTCAAGCCCTTCGAGGTGCGCGAGCTGGTCGCCCGTTGCCGGGTGCTCATTCGCCGCACCGGATCGATGAGCGCCAGCTCGCTGGGCTTTCTCGGCCTCGAGCTCGACCGCGCCGCGCGGGTGCTGCGCGGGCCCGACACCGCCATCGAGCTCACGCCGCGCGAGTGGTCCATCCTCGAGTACCTGATGCTGCATGCCGAGACCGTGGTGCCCAAGGCGAAGCTGCTGCAGGCGATCAGCGGCTGGGACGACAACATCGCACCCAACGCGGTCGAGGTCTATGTCTCGCGCCTGCGCGCCAAGATCGAGGGCACCGGGGTGGTGGTGCGCACCGTGCGCGGTGTGGGCTACCGCCTTGAACGCGCTGCGGAGCCCTGAGTGATCATCCCGCCCGGCGGGCTTGCTCCGCCATCCGGCGCCGGGCGACAGGGTCTCTCGCCCGCCGTCGGCGGCTCCGTGATGAGCGTGCGCACCCGGCTGCTGCTTTGGCTGGTGCTGCCGCTGCTGCAGGTGATCCTGGTGGCGGCGGTGCTCGACTACCGGGCGGTCGATCGTACCGTCGACGAGGCCTTCGACCGCGTGCTGCTCAACAGCGCCGTGGCCATCGGCGAGAGCGTGCGCGAGGGCCAGATTCCCGGCACGCTGCGGCTGCCGGTCGATCGTCTGCGGGTGCTCCTGAATGACCCGGTCGATGCGCTCGACTATCGAGTGGTCGGTCCGCGCGGCGAACATCTCTCCGGCAATCCGGTCCTCACGCTGCCGACCGACGACGCCGATCCGACCTTCTACGACCTGACGATCGAGGGCCGCGAACTGCGCGCGGTGCGCATCA
>NZ_CEXFHW010000119.1:0-12258 GCF_982640115.1 Quisquiliibacterium sp.
CGCCCGGCGCATCCCGGCGGGCACGGCGGGCGCTGCCGCCGCGGAACGGCGGCCCCGGGGGCTTCGACTAGAATCGGTCGACCCCCCCAGGAGACCCCACCATGTACAAACCCTTCGATCTCACCGGCCGCTGCGCGGTCATCACCGGCGGCAACGGCGGCATCGGCTTCGGCATGGCCCGCGCGCTGCTCGACAGCGGCGCCCGCGTCATGATCTGGGGCTCCAATCCCGCCAAGACCGATGCCGCGCGCCAGCGGCTCGCCGACGGCGGCGGGCAGGTCGACGCCCTGGTCTGCGATGTCGGCGAGGAAGCCGCGGTGGAGGCTGCGTTCGCCGAGTCGGTCTCGCGCATGGGCCGGGTCGATGCCTGCTTCGCCAACGCCGGTGTCTCCGGCAAGGGCAACCTGCTGGTCGACATGACCCATGAGGAATTCCGCCGGGTGCTGCGCATCAACCTCGACGGGGTGTTCTTCACCTTCCGAGCGGCTGCGCGCCACATGATGGAGCGTGGCGGTGGCGGCTCGCTGGTGGCCACCGCAAGCACCGCCGCGGTCGAGGGCGCGGCGCGCAACAGCCACTATGGCGCTTCCAAGGGCGCGGTCACCGCCTATTGCCGGGCGCTCGCGGTGGAGCTCGCCCGCTACAAGATCCGGGTCAACTCCATCCTGCCGGGCTGGATCGAGACCGAGATGACCGAGCCCTCCTTCAGCAATCCGCGCTTCCGTGACAATGTCATGCCGCGCATCCCGGCGCGGCGCTGGGGTCATATCGATGACTTCGGCGGGGTGGCGGTCTGGCTGATGAGTGACGCCTCGTCCTACCTCACCGGCGAGCAGATGCTCATCGACGGCGGCTACACCAAGTTCTAGGGCAATCCCCCGGCCGGCACGATCTTCGCCGGTTCGTGCAGTTGGTCAAGGTGCCCGGTCTGCGGGTGCGGCACAGTCGGGGCCTTCGTCCGCGAGCGCTCCGAGCCCGTCCATGCACGCCAAGTCCGCTGCTGTCCCCTCCGTGCCGTCCGTCCTCGACGGTCCGGCCTGCCGTCAGTGGCTGGCTGCGCAGGATCCCGCCGATCCGCGCCTGCTGTCCTCGGTCGAGGCCCTGCTCGCCAGCATCGGCGAGTCTGCCCGGTCGCCCGATCTGCGTCTGGAGATCGCCGAGCAGGCCCGGCCGGTGCACCTGCGCGCGCTCGAGCGCCTGGCGGCCGACCTTCGCGCCTGCCCTTTCCCGATGCCGCAGCCGCAGCGCCGGCTGGCGGCGCGCCTGGTCGCCGGGCTGCAGCTCGGCCGCGAGGTCTTCGAGCGCCTGCACAACGAGCTGCGCGAGCATACCGATGCCGAGGTGCGCACGATCATTCCGGGCACCACGCTGTCGCTGCGCGCCATCCTGCCGCTCATCCGCGCGCTGGACTACCAGTCGCGTCTGATCGTCACCCAGCAGCATGCCCGCTTGCGCGTCGGTCATCAGGACTGGGATCGCCTGTGTCTGCTGGCCGCCGATGTGCGCGCCAGCACCTTCCAGGATGTGGTGCTGCCCGATCTCGCCACCTTCGGCCGCGCGCCCACGGCGCGCGCGCTCTTCATCTATCCGCTGCTGATGGCGCTGATCAGCCCCGGCGCGCGCAGCGAGACCGAGCTCGCGCTCGCCGCGCGGCTTGCCCGTCGCTGGGCGCCGCGGGTGGGCTTCCTGATCGCGCCGGGCAGCCGCGTGTCGCCCTGTGCCAGCGGACCGGTGCTCGGTCTGGGGCCGCGGCAGGCGGTGCGTCTCGACAGCCATCAGCTGCTGCCCCGCCTGGCCATCCAGCGCGATCAGGTCGACCGGCTCGCCCCGGGCAGCCGTACCCGGCTCCCGCGGGGGATGAGCCTGGGCACCACCCGTGACCTGCTCGCCCTGCTCGCCGAGCGCTGGTCGCCGGGCTATGTGGCCCTCTCGCTGCCCGATGCGCCGCTGGGCATGTTGCGCGCGAGCATCGGCTTTCCGGGTCCCGGACTGCCGGTGCGCGGCGGCGACCGCCGCGCGGGTCCGTCGACGGCCTTGCGTGACTGGGCTCTGGCGGGCGAGCGGGTCGACTGGGTGGCGCAGGAGCATGGCCAGTGGTTCATCGAGCGCGAGTTCGCCGCGGCGCTCGGTCTGGGGGATCTGCTCACGCTGGCGCTGATGGCCGGCGACGGCCGGGGCCGCGCGCACGGCCCCGAGGCGGCCGAACCGACCGTGCGGCTGGCCCGGGTGGTGTCGCTGTCGCAGCGCCTGGGCGACGACCTCGCCCTGCCGCCGGTGCAGCGGGTGGGTCTCGCGGTCTGGCCCGGCGAGCCGCGACCGCTGCTGGTCCGTGCCGATGGCGCGAGGGCATCGACCGATGCGGTGCTGCTCGCTGCCGACCCGGTGAGCCGGGAACCCGAGTCGCTGATCCTGCCTGTGCATCCCGAGGTGCAGCGCGGCGTCCGCCTGTGGCTGGGCGAGACGGGGCATGAAGGCCGGATCGAGCTGGTGGCCTCGGTGCTTGGTTCGCCGACCTTCCGCCAGTGGCTGTTCCGGCGCCTGCCGGACTGAGACATGCCCCCGGGAGGGTCGGCGCGAAGCCGCGTCGGGAATCCGCTACCATCGACCGGAACGGCTGCCTCGGCGGCCGGCATTCGCGGCGCCTGCCGCCCCTGACGATCCTGGTAGCCCATGGCCGGTCTAGACAAGCAAACCCCGACACCCACCCGCATCGTCGTGCACCAGCAATCGCGGGTGTTCGAGATCGAGTTCGATGACGGCCGGCACTTCCGGCTGCCCTTCGAGTACCTGCGCGTTCATTCGCCCTCGGCCGAGGTCCGCGGCCACGGCCCTGGCCAGGAGACGCTCCAGGTGGGCAAGCGCGATGTCGGCATCGACCGCATCGAGCCCGTCGGGCACTACGCGATCCAGCCCTACTTCAATGATGGCCACTCCAGCGGCCTCTACTCCTGGGACTACCTCCACTGGCTCGGCACCCAGGAGACCCGGCTCTGGCAGGAGTACCTGCGCAAGCTCGCCGAGGCCGGCGCCAGCCGCGATCCTGCCGGTTCGGGTGCCGCAACCGATGCCGCCCCCCTGCAGGCCACCGAGGTGCGCCGGGGCGGCGCATGAGCGTGTCTTCATCAGATCAGGGTTCCGCGGCCCCCGGGCCGGAAGCGGCCACGCATTTCGGTTTCGAGTCGGTCGATCCGGCCCGCAAGGCCGAACGGGTACGCGGGGTCTTCGACTCCGTGGCCGCGCGCTACGACGCCATGAACGACCTGATGTCGGTCGGGCTGCACCGGGTCTGGAAGGCTGCCACCGTGGCGCACGCCGCGGTGCGCCCCGGCATGCGGGTGCTCGATGTCGCCGGCGGCACCGCCGACCTCTCCCGGCAGTTCGCCCGTCGCGTGGGCCCCACCGGCGAGGTCTGGCTCACCGACATCAACCCGTCGATGCTGGCCATCGGCCGCGACCGTCTGCTCGATGACGGACGGCCCGGCCCGGTGGTCTGCTGCGATGCCGAGCGGCTGCCCTTTCCCGATGCCTACTTCGATCGCTGCGTGGTCGCCTTCGGCCTGCGCAACATGACCCACAAGGATCGCGCCCTGGCCGAGATGACCCGGGTCCTGCGCCCCGGCGGCCGGCTGCTGGTGCTGGAGTTCTCGCGGGTCTGGAAGCCGCTCGAGCCGGTCTACGATGCCTATTCCTTCCGCGTGCTGCCCTTCATGGGCCGCGCCGTGGCCGGCGACGCCGAGAGCTATCGCTATCTCGCCGAGTCGATCCGCATGCACCCAGACCAGGAGACGCTTGCGGGCATGCTGCGCGAGGCCGGGCTGGCCGGGGTACGCTACTTCAACATGGCCGCCGGGGTGGTGGCCCTGCATGAGGGCGTGCGCATCTGAGTCCGCGCCCTCATCCCGCTGAAAGCCGTCCGTCCGTTCCACCGACTCATCCGAAGTCCGTAACACCCAGGAGCACCTGTCCATGCGCAATCGTCTTCTCGGCCTGATGGCCGTCGCCCTCATCGGCACTTCCATGGTCGTGGCCGATGCCGAGGCCGCGCGCGTCGGTGGTGGCCGCAATGTCGGCCGCCAGTCGAACACCGTCCAGCGCGATGCCACCCCCCAGCAGGCGCCGCAGCAGGGCGCGCCCGCCCAGCAGCAGGCGCCGGCCCAGGCCGCGGCCGCCCGCCCGGCCACGCCGCCGGCGGCTGCGCCGCAGCCCGCCCGCAACCGTTGGCTCGGTCCCATTGCCGGGCTGGCTGCCGGCCTGGGTCTGGCTGCCCTGTTCAGCCACCTGGGGCTTGGCGCCGAGTTCGCCAATGCGGTCATGAGCGGCCTGCTGCTGCTGGCCCTGCTCGCCGTCGGTCTGGTGGTGTTCCGGATGATCATGGCCCGTCGCCAGGGCGGTGCCCGTCCGGCCATGGCTGCGCCCGGCTACGGCAACACCGCCATCGGGCCCGAGGCCTCGGTCAGCTATCCGCCGGCCAGCGCGCGCAGCGCCGATGCCGTGTTCGGCGGGGCGGCCAGCACCGCCGCCGCGGCCGCGCCGGTCACCGGTCTGCCGCCGGGGGTGCCTGCCGACTTCGATGTCGAAGGCTTCCTCAAGGGGGCCCGCCAGCAGTTCGTACGTCTGCAGGCCGCCTTCGATGCGGCCGATCAGGCCGTGCTGCGCGAGTTCGTGTCCGACGACCTGCTGCCGGAACTTTCCCGGCAGATTGCCGAGCGTGGTGCCGCCCCGCAGCGCACGGATGTCGTCAGCCTGGAGGCCGAGCTGCTCGGCATCCACCCGCAGGGCCTGGACCATGTCGCCAGCGTGCGCTTCCATGGCCTGATCCGCGAGGTCGAGTCCGCGGCTGCCGAGCCCTTCGACGAGGTCTGGAACCTGGTCAAGCCGATGGCCGGCGGCTCGGGCTGGATGCTCGCCGGCATCCAGCAGCTCGCGTGAACCCCGCGCCCGGGGCTGAAGATGCCGGCGCCTTCGAGCGGCCGGGCAGCCCCTGGCGAGCCCTGACGGCTGATGCCGTCCTGGCCGCGCACCGGGGCGCAGTGCAGGCAGTGGCGCTGGCGCTGGGTCATGTGCTGCGCCAGCAGGCCTGGGCGCGCGACCGTCTGCGCATGCATGCCGGCGCGGTGGTGCGCGTCGGGCTCGTCGTGCCCGAGCAGCCCGGCCTGCCGGCACCCGAGGCCCGCCTGATGATCACGCCCGAAGGTCTGCTCGAACCGGCCGAGGGCACTGCGCCGCCGCGGGCCACGCTGCTGCTGCAGCCCTCGGCGCAGGCGCTCAAGGCCTTCGCCACCCAGGGCGTGAACGGGCTCACCCGGCACCTCCGGGTCGATGGCGATGTCATGCTCGCCGCCGCCCTGGGCGAGCTCGCGCGCGACCTGCGCTGGGATGTCGAAGAAGACCTCAGCCGGCTGGTCGGCGATGTGGCCGCGCATCGGGCCGCCGGCCTGCTCGACGGGCTCGTGCATCGCCTGAAGAACCTGCCTGCGGTGCTTGGCGGTGCCGCTGCGAGCGGTGATGCGCCGGGTGCCGGCCCGGCGGTGTCGCGCGCCGCCATGCGCGGGCTGGGCGAAGCGCTCGGCGCGCTCGATGATCGGCTGCGGCGGCTCGAGGCGCGCGCCGATCGTCTGTCCTAGGTCGGACCGTCGGGCTTGCGTTCGGCGGGCGGGAACAGGAACCCGCCAGGGTCGGCCCGCCACTGGCGCAGCAGCGCGCCCAGGAACTCCCGTCGCCGGGTCAGCCGCAACTGGCGCGCCTTGAGCGCCGTGCTGAAGGCAAGCCCGAAGCTCACGGTCAGGTTGGTCACGCCCACCAGGGCCACGCCGATCGCGGCCATGGCGAGCTCCGGCCAGGGCACGGCAAAGCCGAGCCCGGTCCAGCCGTAGGCAAGATTGGCCGCCGCGAAGGTCACATGGCGGATGTCGAGCGGCAGCCCCAGGATGTGGCCGATGAAGCCGACATAGCCGAGCATCAGGCCGAAGGCGATGTTGCCCACGATGGCGCCCAGGTTCTCCTCCACATACCGCGCCAGGCCCGCTGCGCCGGCGTCACCGAGCAGGCGGCGCAGCCAGCCCAGGCGTGCGATGCGCGCCGGGATGCGCGAGTACACGCAGCGGTTGTCGTAGTAGCCCGACAGCACGCCGGCGAGGAACAGGCACACCCCCGCGATGGCCGCGTGCGGCACCGCGGCCGACAGCGGATGCAGGTCGGCCAGCAGGTGCGCGGACTTCTCGGCGCCGGTGAGCGGCTGGCCGACACCCTGCAGCCACAGCCATGCGATCAGCAAGGACACCGGGAGGGCGAGCAGCACATTGCCGGCAATGGCCACCAGCTGCGTGCGCGAGATCTGCGCGGTGAGCAGCGCGAGCCGGTCGAGCGAGCGAGCCCGGTCGCGGCTTTCATCGATGGCCTGGGCGATGCGCGAGGCGGTCATCGCCGGCTGCTTGGTGGCGATCGTGAAGTGCAGCAGGTGCACCAGCACGAAGCCCGCGGCGTAGTTCAGGCCGAAGCCCAGCGCCTCCCAGAAGGGTGGCAGGTGAAGGCCCGCGATCAGGATCTTGAACAGCGCCATGATCCCGACGATCACGCCGGCGCCCATGGCCGAGCGGGCCATTGCCCACCAGCCGGCCCGGTCTGTCGTCACATAGTGCTCGCCGGTCCGGCTGGCATTCTCGGTGACCTGCAGGGCGAGCAGGTCGGTGCTGCGGGCCATCAGCTCGCGCAGGCTGTCGCGGCCGCATTCCCCGCGGATCAGCGTCTCGAGCAGGCGCGCACCCGCCAGCGAGCGCTCGTGCGCACCGCCCGGCGCCGCCGCGATCGCCAGCAGGCTGCGGATGCGCGCCACGCTCTGGGCGCACTGCTGCAGCAGCTGCGTGAGGGCGATGCTGGTGCCCTGGCTGCGCGCCAGCTGGCGCACGGTGGTCACGACGCCATCGCAGCGGTCGAGCTGAGCCGCCAGGCGCTCGAGCCGGGGCGGGTCGACATCGACCAGAGCCTGGTCCGAGCCGGCCGCCTGCGCGCACCAGGCCAGCAGCTCGGCCGCCTGCCCGAGGAAGGGGCAGTCATGGTCCGGCGGCGGGGCGTGGTGACGCAGCAGCAGGGGATCGACACCGAGGGCGGCCAGCCGATGGGCGAGCAGGCGCAGTGCCTCCAGGCACTCGCTGCGCAGCCGGGCCCGCCCGCCGGCGGCCAGCGGCCGGCGCACTGCGGCTTCGTCGATCAGATGGATGAGGCGCGCCCAGCGGGTCTCGCCCACCGCCCGTACCCAGTCGAGATCGTCGCGCCGGTGGAACAGCTCGCCCAGCACATCCACCCACAAGCCGTTGTCGGGAATGGTGGGCAGCCAGCGGCGCGAGAGGCGATCGGCCAGGCCGCGCAGGAAGCCGGGTTCGAGCACCACGCCGGTCTCGGCCAGCAGGTGGCGTTCGCGCCGATGCTCGAAGAGCAGGAAGAGATGGGCGGCGAGATCTTCGGCCACCCCGGGCTCGGCCTCCAGCCGCAGGCAGAGCCGCTCCACGGTTTCGGCTGCCGCCGCCGGCGGGCGGCCGGGCGGCGGACGCAGGGCGTGCACGAACTGCCCCAGCCACGCGGTGTCATCGGCCGGCGCGCGCCGACCGAGATCGGCGAGCAGGGTGTCGAGCTCGTTCATCGTGCGTGGCGATGCCGCAACGCGAGCGGGCTCACGATCTGAGCCCGCGGCATGGCATACTGTTCATACATACAGGAGATCGTCATGCATTCGTCCCGTGTCCAGCCTCGCATCCGCTTCAGCGCTCTGCCGGTGCAGCCGCCGGTGCGCCGCATCATGCGGCCTTCCCGGCCTCGGCTCGATCCCGACCGCATCGTCGGCCTGGCTTGCGTCGCGGCCATGGCTCTGGTGGCGCTGGTGCTCTGAGCCCGGCGCCCGGTACCCTGCAAGCGCTCGGGCAGGCCTGCGGTCCGGGCTGCCGAGGCCTGCCTGCCAGCGTCCTCAGGCGCCGGTGTAGCGCGGCGGGCGGCCTTCCAGGAAAGACCGCGTACCCTCCTCGAAGTCGCCCGACAGCGCCGCGAGCGCAAACTGGTCGAAGTCGGCATGGCTGGTGGCCCGGTCCAGCGCAAAGGCGCTGGCGTTGATCGCCTGCTTGATCATCCGCAACTGCACCGGCGGCAGGCTGGCCGCCCGATGCGCCAGGCTCAGGGCCTCGGCCAGGGCGGTGCCCGGCTCGCAGAGCTGATCCACCAGGCCCCAGTCCTGGGCGGTGGCTGCCGGAATCTTCTCCGACAGGATGATGATCCGCTTGGCCTTGGCCGGCCCCACCAGGTGCGTGATGCGCGGCACCGCGCCCCAGGACAGGTTCATGCCGCGCTCGATCTCGGGCACATAGAAGGTAGCGCTGCGCGATGACACCCGCAGGTCGCAGGCCACCGAGATGGCCGCTCCCCCGCCCACGCACCAGCCCTCGATGGCGGCGATGGTCAACGGCTCCAGTTCTTCCCAGGCGCGGCACATCTTGCCTCCGGCCTGCATGGCCAGACGTCGCCGCGACATCGGCCAGCTCCGCGAGACCTCGCGTTCCGGGTCCTTGAGGTCGGCACCCATCGAGAAATTCTCGGCGGTGCCGGTGAGCACCACCGCGGCCAGGGTGTCGTCATCCTCGAAGCTGCGCGCGGCCTTGGTGAGCTCGCGCAGCAGCGCCGCCGACATCGGGTTGGCCCGGGTGCCGCGATCGAAGCGCACGATCGCGATCCGGTCCTGGCGTTCAATCGTGACCATCGCGGCCTCCGGCAGGAATCAGGGGGTGATGATGACCTTGCCCATCACCTTGCGGTTCATCATGTCGTTGATGGCCTGTGCGCCCTGGGCGAGGGGGTAGCGGGCCGAGATGTGCGGCCGCAGCTTGCCCTGCTGCACCAGCTCGAACATCTCCTGCACATCCTGGCGGTAGGCCTGCGGCTCCTTGCTGCAGAACTGGCCCCAGAACACGCCGACCACCGAGGCGCCCTTGAGCAGCATCAGGTTCAGCGGCAGGCGCGGGATCTCGCCGTTGGCAAAGCCCACCACCAGGAAGCGGCCGCGCCAGCCGATCGAGCGGAACGCCGGCTCGGCGAACTTGCCGCCCACCGGGTCGTAGATCACATCCGGGCCCTTGCCGTCGGTGAGCTCCTTCAGACGCTCGCGCAGGTCCTCGGTCTCGTAGTTGATGGTCATGTCGGCGCCGTGCTCGCGGCACACCGCCAGCTTCTCCTCGGTGGAGGCAGCGGCGATCACCTTCGCGCCGAAGGCCTTGCCGATCTCCACGGCGGCCAGGCCCACGCCACCGGCTGCGCCCAGCACCAGCAGGGTCTCGCCCGGCTTGAGTTCGCCGCGGTCCTTCAGGGCGTGGTACGAGGTGCCGTAGGTGAGGATGAACGCGGCGGCAGTGTCGAAGGGCAGGGTGCGCGGAATGGGGATGGCGCGCGCGGCCGACATCTTCACCTTCTCGCAGAAGGCGCCATAGGTGGTGGAACCGATGATGTGGTCGCCGACCTTGAGGTGCGTGACCCCGGCGCCCACCGCCGAGACGATGCCGGCGAATTCAGCGCCCGGCGAGAACGGCAGTTCGGCCTTGAACTGGTACTTGTTCTGGATGATCAGCACATCCGGGAAGTTGACGCCGGCGGCTTTCATGTCGACCACGATCTCGCCGGCGCCGGGCACCGGATCGGGCACTTCCTCGACCACCAGCGTGTCGGGAAGGCCGTATTGCTTGCAGAGCAGGGCTCTCATCGGGGATCTCCTGGAATGGGGCGCGAAGGCGTGCCGGCGGCGCTCGCCGGGGTTCGGCCGATTATGCCCGCGCGCCTGCGGGCCCGCGGTCCGTTCGCGGCGGCGCGTCTCGCTTCCGGGTGCCCGGCGCGGTGCCTTATGCCGGGGCCCCGATCAGCCCGCCTGCGCCAGCCGCACCAGCGTGCTCAGCGCCCGGTTGACCGGAACCGGTACGCCGGCTGCTTCGCCCAGGCGCACCACCAGACCGTTGAGCGCGTCGATCTCGGTCGGTCGGCCGGCGGCGAGGTCCTGCGCCATCGAGGAGGTGGCGCCCGACATCGCGGTTCCGAGGCGGATCGCATCCGCGACCAGCTGCTCGGCCGGGGGCAGCGGCACGCCTTCGCTGCCGGCCACGGCCACGCACTCGGCCACCACCTCGGCCATGAGGGCGCGGGCGCCGGCGTCGGCCACCAGCCGGGCATAGCGAGACCGTCCGAGCGCGGAGAGGGCATTGAACACGCAGTTCATCACCAGCTTTTCCCAGAGCGCCGGTCGCGCATCGGGCACCACCGGGCAGGGCACACCGGCCCGCTCGAAGAGTGCAGCCACGCGCTGCGCCTCCACAGGGCCCGAGGCCCCGCTCGCGCCCGGCACCGGACCGAGGATGAGATCGCCCCGACCGGCGTGGCGCACCTCTCCCGGGGCCGACATCGAGCAGGCCACATACACCGCGGCCGCAAGCGCATCGCGACCAGCGGCTGCGCGCAGCCGCACGGGGTTGTCGACACCGTTCTGCAGGCTCACCAGCACCGCGTCAGGCCGCAGCAGCGGGGCGAGCGCCCGTCCGCCGGTGTCGGTGTCGCGGCTCTTCACGCAGAACAGCACCACCTGGGCGTCGGCCAGCGCCGCCGGTTCGGTGTCGGCGCGCACCGCGGCGACCCGTCGCTGACCGCCGGCATGCAGAACCAGCCCCTGTGCCCGCATGGCCTGCACATGCGGCCCGCGCCCCACCAGCGTCACCGGCGCGCCGGCGAGCGCCAGCCGGGCACCGTAGTAGCAACCCACCGCGCCCGCGCCGAAGACGCCGATGCGAGGCCAGTCGGCTGGCCCTGCCGGGCCTTTCGGCATCTGGGTCGGGGAAGCTGGTGGGTCCTGGGTCTGGGATGTCACGAAGAGATTCTCTCGCCGCCTGGATCGAGGCGAGAGGGTAGCGCACCCCGTTCGGAGCGCGTCGTTCGTGAGCTCAGGGCGCTGCGTTCGGGAAGAACAGCGCCTCGCCGCCAATGGTGTAGGCCGCGATCGCGCGCTGGCCCGCCGGTGACACCACCCAGTCGGCGAACTGCTGGGCCAGTGCGGCCTTCACGTGCGGGTGGCGTGCCGGGTTGACCACCATCACGCCGTACGGGTTGAAGAGGCTGCGGTCGCCTTCCACCAGCACCGCGAGCTCGCCGCGGTTGCGAAAGCTCAGCCAGGTGCCGCGATCGGTCAGCACATGGCCGTTCAGCGACGAGGCCATGTTCAGCGCCGGCCCCATGCCGCAGCCGCACTCTCGGTAGCCGGCCGGGCGGGCCGTGGCCGGATCGATGCCGGCCGCGCGCCACAGCCGCAGTTCGGCGGCGTGCGTGCCGCTGCGGTCACCGCGCGAGATGATCGGCTGGGCGCTGGTGGCCAGGCGGCGCAGGGCGGCGGCGATGTCGTTGCCGCGCACGCCGGCCGGATCGGCGCGCGGCCCCACCAGCACGAAGTCGTTGTACATGACATTGCGCCGACGTGTGGCGAAGCCTTCGGCCACGAAGCGCTCCTCGGCGGCGGTGTCGTGCACGAAGACCAGATCGGCGTCGCCCCGGCGGCCGATGTCCAGCGCCTGGCCCGTGCCCACCGCCACCACCCGCACCTCGATGCCGGTGGCCTGCCGGAAGGCCGGCAGCAGGTGGCCGAACAGACCCGACTGCTCGGTGGAGGTGGTGGAGGCCATCACGATGAATCGCTCCTGCGCCCGCGGGCCGTCACCGATCGCCGTCAGCGTGGCGAGCACGACCAGCAGCCCGCTCACGAGCGCCGCGCCAGCACCCCTCGTCCATCCCGCCATCTTCGCTCCCGCCGCGTTGCATCCGGGGCGGATTGTTCCCGAGCCGGCTCGCGCAGGCGATATGTCGGGCCGGACATAGGTGACTCAGGCTGAGGTCAGCGACGCTCCCCGCCGAGGGCGGCCAGCACCTCGGCGGCGGCTGCCGTGTCGTGCTCGCCCAGGCCGAGCGCCATCGCCGAGGTGTAGATCGCGGCACAGGCGTTGAAGAGCGGCGTCGGGCAGTCCACCGCCAGGGCCGTGTCGCCGATCACCTTCATGTCCTTCTGCCAGACCGAGACCTTCATGGTCGCCGGCAGGTAGTCCCGCCGGATCATCATCGGCATGCGGATGCCCATCAGCCCGGTGCCGATGTACGGGCTCGCGCCCATGTGCTCGAGCGCCACGGCGGGGTCCAGCCCCATGCGCCGGCACAGGCCGACCATCTCGGCGTAGGCCACGTTGTAGATCGCCACCAGAT
>NZ_CEXFHW010000120.1:0-12248 GCF_982640115.1 Quisquiliibacterium sp.
CAGTTCGAGCTCATGCCCCAGCCGCCCGAGTCCGAGAACAAGGCGCTCACCTGGCCCTACTGGCCGACCAAGATGCGTACCTCGTCCTCGCACGAGGAGGGCTGCGAACGCGACTGGTCGATCACCACCAAGGCCTTCAAGGGCGATGCCCAGGGCCGGGTCACCGCGCTGGTCGGCGCGAAGGTCGAGTGGACGCGCGACCCGGCGTCCGGCCAGATGCGCATGACCGAGGTCCCGGGCTCGGAGTTCGAGATTCCGGCCGACCTGGTGCTCTTCGCGATGGGCTTCGTCGCGCCGGTGGGCTCGGTGCTCGAGGCCTTCGGCGTGGCCAAGGACGGCCGCGGCAATGCCCGCGCCGACACCGAGGGCGAGGCCAGCTACGCCACCAGCGTGCCCAAGGTCTTCGCCGCCGGCGACATGCGCCGGGGTCAGTCGCTGGTGGTCTGGGCGATCCGCGAGGGCCGGCAGTGCGCCCGCTCGGTGGATGCCTTCCTGATGGGGTCGTCCTCGCTGCCGCGCTGAGGCAGCGGCGAGGCCTGCCGCTGGCGACGTCCAGCGGCATCTCGCGCTGCGGCGCGAGCCGTCGGTCGCAGGGCGCGGCGCGGCGTGGTCCGGGCTGGGAGGATCCGCTCACTGCCTCCCAAGAAAGCCCGTCATGGCCGACCCCAACCTTGCGCATCCCGCCCTCATCGTCCAGATCCACCTCAGCGCAGCGATCGTCTCGCTCGTGCTGGGCGCCTGGCAGCTGATCGCGGCCCGTGGCGGCGTCCGCCACCGCGTGGTCGGCCGCGTCTGGGTGCTGGCCATGGCCGTCACCGCGATCTCCTCCTTCGGCATCACCGGCAAGCTCGGCTGGACCTGGTTGGGCGGCTACAGCTGGATCCACGGCCTGTCGCTGTGGATCCTGATCTCGCTGACGATGGCGGTGCGGGCGGCGCGCCGCCGCGCCTTCGCGGCCCACAAGGGCTGGATGGTGGGGTCGTATGCCGGCCTGGTGAGCGCCGGCGTGTTCGCCGCGCTGCCTCCCGGCCGCGTGGTGGGCCACTGGCTGCGGGCGACGCTGCCGATCTGGCTGCCGGGCGCATGATGGGCAGCTACACTATCCCGATGGACGTCGCGAGCCCCCGTCATCCGGTTCTGCGTTCCCTGCTCAGCGCCTGGGCCAAGCCCCATGTCGGGCCGCCGTGGGCGCCCTGGTTATGGACGATGCTGCTCAACCTGGGCATCGCGATCGTGCTGACACTGCTGGTGCGCCAGCCGACCGGCGACTCCGCGATCAGCGGGTTCTGGGCCACCCTGGTGATCAGCCAGGCGATCGGGCTGAGCATCCACAGCCTGTTCCACTGGAGCGGCCGCTTGCTGGGCCAGGACATGTTCGGGCTGCGCGGTCTGCTGCGTGTGGGCTTTGTCACTGCCGTGGTCATCGCCGGCACCTGGATCGGCTTTTCCGGCGCGGTTCTGCTGCTCACCGGCGGCCGGTTCGAGCAGACCGCGCTGATTCTGGGCAGCGCCCGCGGCAGCCTGGTGTTCATTCCGCTCTTCTGGGGGCTGTTCGTGGTGATGCTGCTCGCGGCGATCGGCCGGATGCGGCTGCGACAGCTCACCGCCGAGCGCGACAGGGTAGAGCTGATGCGGGCCGAGCGCGAGGCGATCGCCGCGCGGCTTGCCCTGCTCAGCGCGCAGATCGAGCCACACTTCCTCTACAACACCCTGGCCCATGTGCGCGCGCTCATCACCACCGACGGCGCCGCCGCGCAGCGGATGATCGATGCGCTGATCGCGTACCTCCGGTCGGCCTCGCGCAACATGGCCCGCAGCCTGGTGCCGCTGTCGGAGGAACTCGACTCGGTGCGCGGCTATCTCTCGGTGATGCAGCAGCGGCTGGGCGAACGGCTGGCGGTCGACTGGCAGGTGCCGGCCGAGGCGCTGAGCCTGCGGGTGCCGCCGGCCTGTCTTCAGACCCTGGCCGAGAACGCCATCAAGCACGGTATCGAGCCGGCCGCCGGGGGCGGGCGCATCCGCATCGATGCCGCCAGGGTAGACGCGCATCGCGAACCCGGCTGGACCATCACCGTGCTCGACACTGGCGCCGGGTTCGACGCCCCGGCCGATGGCCGCGGCGACGGCACCGGGCTCGCCAATCTGCGCGAGCGGCTGCGCCTGGCGCTGGGGCCCTCGGCGTCGGTGGTGCTCGAGCGCGAGGCCGGGGTCACGCGGGCCACGCTCTTCCTGCCCGATGCCGCCCTGCCGCTGGCGCACACCGCCGCGCCGGTCGGGTCGGTGGCGCCGACGGCTGCCGCTGCGCCATCGCGGGCCGGCGAGGGGCGGCCATGACCCGTCCCCCCGGCGGGCCAGCCGCCGCGGGCGCGCCCACCGCGCTCATCGCCGAGGACGAGCCGGTGCTCGCCCAGGCCCTGCAGGCCCAGCTCGCGCAGGTCTGGCCGGCGCTGCGCGTGCTGGCGCTGGCCGGCGACGGCGATCAGGCCCTGGCCGAGACCACGCGGCTGGCGCCCGACATCGTGTTCCTGGACATCCGCATGCCGGGTCGCAGCGGGCTGGCCGTGGCGCGTGCCCTCGCGGAGGGAGTGCCGGCCAACGGCCGGGCGCCGGGCTGGGCGCCGCTGGTGGTCTTCGTGACCGCCTACGATCAGCATGCCATCGAGGCCTTCGACTCGGCCGCGGTCGATTACCTGCTCAAGCCGGTGTCCACCGAGCGCCTCGCCCGCTGCGTGGCCCGCCTCCAGGCGCGCCTCGAACCCGGGCCGGCGGCGGCCGAGGCGGGAGGGGAGCTGCGCGCGCTGATGAAGGCGCTCTCGGGTCTGCTGCCGGCGGCGGCCGGCGCGCTGAGCGGCGCTGCCACCGCGGCTCCTGGCGCGTCGGGCAGCGCCACGCCCGCACCCGCTTCAGGCGCGGCCCCGCTGCGCTTCATCCGGGCAAGCCTGGGCGATGTCATCCGGCAGATCCCGGTGGACGAGGTGCTCTACCTGGAGGCGCAGGACAAGTATGTGGCGGTGGTCACCCGCGATGCCACCGCCCTGGTGCGCACGCCGCTGGCCGAGCTGCTCGCCGGCCTCGACCCGCAGCGCTTCGTGCAGATCCACCGCTCCACCGTGGTTCGCGTCGATGCGATCGACACCATCCGCCGCGACCTCACCGGGCGGCAGTTCGTGCATCTGCGAGAGAAGTCTGGCGGGCGCGAGGTGAAGCTCGCGGTCAGCCGACACTACGCCGCGCAGTTCCGCGGCCAGTAGCGCCAGGCGCGCTCAGACGATGTCGATCATCACCACCTTGCGGAAGGCCGGCCGCTGGGCGAGCCGGGCATGCCAGTCGGTGACGCGGGGCAGGCTCACCGGGGTGTGGCCTGCGCGCGACCAGGGCAGGTGCAGCCAGCGGTAGACATGCATGCCCAGCGCGATCTCGGCCAGGGTGAGTTCATTGCCGCACAGCCAGGGCCGGTTTGCCAGCGTTGCCTCGACCACGCCCAGCACCGTGGCGGTCTTCTCGCCGCTGGCGCGGATGGCGGCCGGGTCCTGGTCGGCGGGCGCAGTGCGGATCAGCCCCCAGAAGCCGGCGTGCAGCGAGGGCGCGAGCAGGCTCTGTCCCCAGTCCATCCAGCGCTCGACATCGGCGCGCGCGCGCCAGTCGGTGGGGTAGAGGGTTTGCAGCCCATGCCGGTTGGCGAGATAGCGGCAGATGGTGTTCGACTCCCAGAGGGTGAAGTCGTCCTCCTGCAGCGTGGGCACCAGGCTGTTGGGATTCATGGCCATGTACTCGGGCGTGCGCGTGCCGCCGAAGGGGCCGCCCACCACGACATGGCGGTGGGCGATGCCCGCCTCCTCGACCAGCCACAGCACCTTCTGGACATTGGACGAGGTGCCTCTTCCCCAGATGGTCAGCATGGATGTGGCTCCGGCAGATGGCGTGGGCCCGGGTGAGGGCAGGGGCGGGAACGGCGGCGCGCGGGCTTGGCCGGGCCGCCGATCAAGTATGCATAGAATGACCCACCATGCCGGACGCCGCCTACATCAAACGACACATCCGCACCGTGCCCGACTGGCCCGAGCCGGGCGTGATGTTCCGCGACATCACGCCGCTGCTCAGCCAGCCGCGCACGCTGCGCGTGCTCATCGATCTCTTCGTGCACCGCTACATGGATGCCCGGCTCGACCTGGTTGCCGGCATCGATGCCCGCGGCTTCATCCTGGGCGCGATCGTCGCCTACGAGCTGAACCTCGGCTTCGTGCCGATCCGCAAGAAGGGCAAGCTGCCCTTCACCACCGTGGCCGAGGAGTACGAGCTCGAGTACGGCAGCGCCACGGTCGAGCTGCATGCCGATGCCTGCAAGCCCGGCGACCGGGTGCTGCTGATCGATGACCTGATCGCCACCGGCGGCACCATGATGGCCGGCAAGAAGCTGCTCGAGCGGCTGGGCGCGGTGGTGGTCGAGGGTGCGGCCATCGTCGACCTGCCCGAGCTCGGCGGCTCGCGCCGGCTGCGCGAGGCCGGTCTGGCGCTGCACACCCTGGTGCGGTTCGACGGTCACTGAGCGGGCAGCCAGGGCATGGACGAGCTGCGCATCGACAAGTGGCTGTGGGCGGCGCGGTTCTTCAAGACCCGCAGCCTCGCCCAGGAGGCGATCGAGGCCGGTCGGGTGCAGGTCGGCGGCGTTGCGGTCAAGCCCTCGCGCGCGGTGCGGCTGGGCGAGCGCATCACGCTGCGCGGCGGCGAGACCCCGCGCAGCGTCGTCGTCATGGGGCTGTCCGGCCATCGCGGCCCGGCGCCGGTGGCCCAGGCGCTCTACCAGGAGACCGATGAATCGATCCGCGATCGCGTGGCCGCCCAGGCGCGGCGCGCCCTTGCGCCCGAGCCGGCGCTGAGCATCGATGGCGGCCGGCCCACCAAGCGCGAGCGCCGGGTGCTCGATCGGTGGCGCGATGGCGGCTGAGTCGACCGATCGCGACGGCCGCGCAGCGCTTGTCGGGCAGGCCGAACGCGCTGGCCAGGTCGCGCATGCCGAGTCGGCCGAGCGTCGACGGGTGCTGGTCGGGCTTTCGGTGCTTGCCGGGGCGCTCGCCGCGCCGCGCACCGCCGCGGCCCAGCGCTCGACGGCCAGCGCGGGCGTCCCCGGCTCCGACCGGCCTGCGGGGGCCGACGCTGCCCGCGTGCAACCTGGCCCGGGGTTGCTGGCCGCCGCGCGCCGGCTGGCCAGCGGCCCGCATGTGCTCATGATCCGCCACGCCGAGACCGAACCCGGGGTGGGCGATCCGCCCGGCTACCGCCTGGACGACTGCGCCACCCAGCGCAACCTCTCGGCGGCCGGGCGCATGCAGGCGCGCCGCCTCGGCGAGGCGATGCGTGCGGCCGGGCTGCTCGTCGGCGAGGTTCGTGCCAGCGTCTGGTGCCGCTGCCGCGACACCGCCGACCTCGCCTTCGGCCGCCATCAGGTCTGGCCGGCGCTCAACTCCTTCTTCGACGAGCGCGACGGCCAGGCCGCTCAGACCGCCGCGGTGCGCGCCTTCATCGCGGCCCACCGCGGCGCCGTGATGCCGGTGCTGGTCACGCACCAGGTCAACATCAGCGCCGTCAGCGGCACCGGCGTGGCCATGGGCCATGTGGTGGCCTTGCCGGCCGATGGCGGGCCGGTGTTCGGCTTCGATCCGCTGGGCTGAGCGGGCGGCGCCACCGCGGCGTTCCGGCATCCGCCGCGCCGCGAGCCCGCGCCAAGCCTGAGCCGCAGGGCCTCAGCGCCAGGCGAAGTCGGGCTGCTCGAAGTGGGCCACGCGGGTGGCCTGCCCGCGCAGGCACACCTCACGGAACTGGTAGAGGATGGCCGCGGTGGGCGCGGCGATCCAGTTGTCGCCCACCGGCATGCGCAGCACCGGCGCACCGCCACCGGCCACCGGCTCGAGCATGGGCGCGTCCTCGCGCATGAACTCGCTCACCGGGATGCGGTGGATGGAATCCACCTCGTCGGGGTTGGGCGCGAGATCGCGGCGCGAGCCCGCCCAGATCACCACCGGGGTCATCACGAAGCCGGAGCGGGTGACGAAGTCGTCGAGCCGGCCGATGACATCGGTCGGCGCCAGGCTCAACCCCACCTCCTCGCGCAGTTCGCGCAGCGCGGTCTGTTCGGGCGTCTCGCCGGGGTCGATGCGCCCGCCAGGCAGGGCCCACTGGCCGGGATGGTTGCGCAGTCGCATCGAGCGACGGGTGAGGATCAGCGCCGCGCTGGCCTGCCACTGCGCGTGGCTCGGCATGCCGGAGAGATCGGCGCCGTGCCCTTCGTCGGTGACGGTGACCGCGACCGCGGCCGCCCGGGCTCCCGGCGCCGCGGCCTGGACTTCGAAGGCCGCGAGATGGCGGGTGAGGGTGTCGCGCAGGAGGGCATCGCAGTGCATCGGCCGATCATAAATCGGCGGCGGGGTTTGGCCGCGCCCTCGGCCTGTGAGAGTGTTCCGGGTCTGCCCGCCGCATGGGGGCACGGAGACCGGTCATGCATGACATCCTGATTCGCGGCGCCACCCTCGTCGACGGCCTGGGCGGCTCGCCGGTGGTGGGCGACCTCGCCATCGCCGACGGCCGCATCGCCGAGGTGGGCGGGCGCATTCGCACCCCCGCGCGCGAGACCCTCGATGCCGCAGGCGCTCTGCTCACCCCGGCCTGGGTCGACATCCACACCCACTACGACGGGCAGGTCACCTGGGACTCTGCCATGGACCCCTCCGCCAGCCACGGCGTGGGCACGGTGGTGATGGGCAACTGCGGGGTGGGCTTCGCACCGGTGGCGCCGGGCGCCGAGAACGCCCTGATCGAGCTGATGGAAGGCGTGGAGGACATCCCCGGCACCGCGCTGCACGAGGGCATGCCCTGGGGGCGCTGGCAGTCCTATCCCGAGTACCTCGATCTGCTGGCCGGTCGCGCGTACGCGCTCGATGTCGGCTCGCTGATGGCCCACGGCCCGGTCCGTCACCATGTGATGGGCGAGCGCGGCCGGCGCAACCTGCCGGCCACCGCAGACGACATCCGTGCGATGGCGCAGGTGGTGGCCGAGGGGGCGGCCGCGGGCGCGCTGGGCTTTTCAACCTCACGCATCGCCGGACATCGGGCGGTCGACGGCGCGGCGGTGCCCGGCACCTTCGCCGAGGATGCCGAGGTGCTTGCCCTGGGTCGGGCGCTGGGCTCGGCCGGCCACGGCGTGTTCCAGATGATCCCGGCCAGCACCCTGGGCAGCGCGCCGCAGTTCGGCGGCGAGCGCCATGCCCTGATGGCCGAGGTCGAGCTCATGGCCCGCATCTCGCGCGAGAGCGGCCGCCCGCTGACCTTCACGCTGATGCAGGTCGACGAGTTTCCCGACCAGTGGCGCGAGGTGCTGACGCGGGTGGCCACCCTCAACCGCGAAGGCGCGCAGCTGCATCCGCAGGTGGGTGCGCGGCCCACCGGCATCGTGATGAGCCTGGACACCTACCATCCCTTCATGCGCCGGCCGAGCTGTCTGGCGCTGCGCGAACTGCCGGTGGCGCAACGCGCCGCGGTCATGCGCCAGCCCGCAGTGCGTGCGGCCATCCTGGCCGAGACCAGCGTGCCGCACGAGCAGCCCGGTCGCATGGAGAACGTGGTGGCCTTCGCCCGGGCCAACTATCCGCAGACCTGGGCGCTGGCCGATGTCGAGGCCGCCGAGCCCTTGCCCGAGCGCTCCTTCGCGGCGCGCGCTGCCGCTGTGGGGCAGGACGAGGAGTCCTTCCTGTATGACTGGCTGACCGCTGGCGAGGGGCGCGACTTCGTCGTGCGCTTCTTCACCAACTACAGCGGCCACAGTCACGAGGCGCTGCGCGAGATGCAGCTGAGCGAGCTCACCGTCAGCGGGCTGAGCGACGCCGGCGCGCATGTCAGCGTGATCTTCGATGCCGTGGCGCCCACCTTCCAGCTCACCCACTGGGTGCGCGACCGGCACCGCGGCCCACGCCTGCCGCTTGCGCATGTGGTGCATCGACAGACCCTGCGCAATGCCCGGCTCTTCGGCCTGCACGACCGCGGCGCGCTGCTGCCCGGGCTGCGCGCCGACATCAACCTGATCGACTTCGAACATCTCGCGCTCGGCCCGCTGGCGCTGCACCGCGACCTGCCCGCCGGGGGCGCTCGCCTGCTGCAGCCGGCCCGTGGCTATGTCGGCACCTGGGTGAACGGTGTGCGCACCCGCCGCGATGATCGCGACACCGGCGCGCGGCCAGGCCGGCTGGTGCGGGGTGGTCGCGTGGACCAGGCGGGCTGAGCGCGCGATGGGTGCGCGCGGCTGCTGCGTGCCGGTCGAGTCAGCGGCCCGGTCGGCGGCTTGCAGGTCGATGGCGCGATCAGGACCGGACGAGCCGTCGCAGCGCCAGCCTCATCCGATCGCCCTTCCCGACGATTTGCCGCCCGGGCCGCCCGGTGCGGTGGCCACCGCGCTGTCCGACCTGCCGCTGATCGCCCTGCCCGGCGGCGAGTTCCTCATGGGCAGCGATGCCGACGAGGGCGAGCCTGGTGACGGCGAGGGGCCGGCGCGACAGGTACGGCTCGAGCCCTTTCGCATCGCGCGCACCGCGGTCACCAACCGCCAGTTTGCGGCCTTCGTGCAGGCCACCGGCCATGTCAGCTATGCCGAGGAGGTCGGCGCGAGTTTCGTGTTCGCCGGCCTGCTGCCCGATGACTTCCCGCCCACCCGCGGCCTGGTCGATGCGCCCTGGTGGCGCGAGGTGCCGCAGGCCTGCTGGCTGCGTCCGGAGGGGCCCGGCTCCTCGTGGCGCGGCCGCGAGGACCACCCGGTGGTGCATGTGAGCTGGCATGACGCGCTCGCCTTCTGCAACTGGGCCGGACTGCGCCTGCCCACCGAGGCGCAGTGGGAATACGCCGCGCGCGGCGGCCTGGTGGGCCGGCGCTATCCCTGGGGCGACGAACTCACGCCAGGTGGCGAGCACCGCTGCAATGTCTGGCAGGGCCGCTTCCCGTCGCGCAACGAGTGCCATGACGGCCATGCCGGCACCGCCCCTGCCGACGCATTCCCGCCCAACGGCTTCGGCCTGCACAATGCCTGCGGCAACACCTGGGAGTGGTGCGCCGACTGGTTCAGCGCCACCCATCCCGCTGCGCCACGCCATGATCCTGTCGGCCCGGCGCAGGGCACGCGCCGGGTGATCCGCGGCGGCAGCTATCTCTGCCACGAGAGCTACTGCTTCCGCTTCCGCGTGGCGGCGCGCAGCGCCAACCTGCCCGAGGCCACCGCCGGGCACATGGGCTTTCGCTGCGCCGCCGACCCGCTGCCCGCGGCACCGGGCACCGTCTTTCCCTCCGAGGAGCATTCATGACCCAGACGCCCAATCGCAACGGCCTCGGCCTGACCGCGAGCGAATCCCGGCCGCACTGGCCCGAACCGGCGCGCGCCCCGCAGGGCGCACCCAATGTGGTGTGCATCGTGTTCGACGATCTCGGCTTCGCCGACCTCGGCTGCTACGGCTCGGAGATCGCCACGCCGCACATCGATGCGCTGGCCGCCGCCGGCCTGCGCTACACCAACTTCCACACCACGGCCCTGTGCTCGCCCACCCGCGCCGCGCTGCTCACCGGTCGCAACCACCACTCGGTGGGCATGGGTGGCCTGGCCGACTGGGACCTCGGCTTTCCGGGCATGCGGGGCCGCATCGCGCGCAGCGCCGGCACGCTGGCCGAGATGCTGCGGCTGGCCGGCTACAACACCTTCGCCACCGGCAAGTGGCATCTCACGCCCACCTTCGAGACCTCGCAGGCCGGGCCCTTCGACCAGTGGCCGCTGCAGCGCGGCTTCGACCGCTACTACGGATTCCTCGAGGGCGAGACCAGCCAGTGGCACCCGGAACTGGTGCTCGACAACCATCACATCGAGGCACCCGATCGGGAGGGCTATCACCTCTCCGAGGACATCGTCGATCAGTCGATCGGCTTCATCCGCGCGCAGCGCACCATCACGCCCGACAAGCCCTTCTTCCTCTACATGTGCCTGGGCGCGCAGCACGCGCCCCACCATGCGCCGAAGGCCTTCATCGACCGTTACGAGCCTGTCTTCGCCAAGGGCTGGGACGCCACGCGCGAGGAACGCCTGGCGCGGCAGAAGGCGCTGGGTATCGTGCCGCCTGACACCGCGCTGCCCGAGCGCAATCCCGGCGTGAAGCCCTGGGCCGAGCTGAGCGACGATGAACGCCGACTGGCGGTGCGGCTTCAGGCCGCGTTTGCCGGCATGCTCGAGCACGCCGACCTGCAGGTGGGCCGGCTGGTGGCCTGGCTGCGCGAGCAGGGCTGCCTTGACAACACCCTGATCACGCTGATCTCCGACAACGGCGCCAGTCAGGAGGGCTCGCCCTTCGGTACCGTGAACGCGCTGCGCTACTTCAACGGCGTGCGCGACACCCTGGCCGAGAACCTCGAGCACATCGATGCGATCGGCGAGGCGCACCTGAACAACAACTATCCGCTGGGCTGGGCGATGGCGGGCAACACGCCCCTCAAGCGCTACAAGCAGAACACCCATGGCGGCGGCGTGCGCGATCCGCTGATCGTCCACTGGCCGGCGGGCATCGCGCAGGGCGGCGCCATCCGTCACCAGTTCCATCATGTCTGCGACATCACGCCCACGGTGCTCGAGGTCACCGGCGTATCGGCGCCCGGCGCCATCAACGGCGTGACCCAGCAGCCGATCGAGGGCACCAGCTTCGCCTATTCCTTCGGCGACGGCGCGCAGCCCACCCGCAAGCGCACCCAGTACTTCGAGATGCTCGGCCACCGCGGCATCTGGCACGAAGGCTGGAAGGCGGTCACCTGGCACCGGCCCGGCACGGCCTTCGATGCCGACCGCTGGGAGCTCTACCACCTCGAGCATGACTTCAACGAGATGCACGATCTGGCCGAGCAGGAGCCGGCCCGTCTGCAGGCGATGATCGCGCGCTGGTTTTCCGAGGCCGGAGCCTGCAACGTGCTGCCGCTCGATGACACCCTGAACCGGTTCGTGAGCTCCAACCCCCACAGCGTCGCGGCCCGTCGCCACTGGGTGCTGCAGCCCGGTGGCGGCCGCATCCCGCAGGCGGCCGCGCCCGACATCCGCAACCGCTCCTATCGCATCACGGCCCATGTCGACATTCCCGAGGGCGGAGCGCAGGGCGTGCTGATCGCCCAGGGCGACTGGTGCGGCGGATATGCCTTCTATCTGCGCGACGGCCATCTGGTGCACGACTACAACTTCGTCAACCGGCACTACATCGCGCGCTCGGCAGCGCCCGTGCCGGCGGGCAGGCACATCCTCAGCTGGGTGGTGCGCAAGACCGGCGAGTACCGGGCCGAGGGCACGCTGCTCATCGACGGCGAACCCTGCGGCTCGGCGGCGCTGCCGCAGACCTATCGCGCGCAGTCCTCGTTCATCGGCATGGAGGTGGGCCGGGCGCCGAAGCCCGCGGTGGCCGATTTCGTTGCGCCGTTCCCGTTCACCGGCACCCTGCACCGGGTGGAGGTCGAGCTCGGTGATGATCAGCAGGTCGACCCGGCGCGCAGCCTCGAGGCCGCACTGCGCCGGCAGTAGTTCGGCGGCAGGCGCCGGGCATGAGCGAGGTTCCTGACAGCGTCAACAACCCGCTGGCCATCGCCGACTACCGGCGCTACTGGCTGGCCCGGCTGTGCTCGCATGTGGCCACCCAGGTGCAGGTGGTGGCGGTGGGCTGGCAGATGTACGAGCTCACCGGCAGCGCCCTCGCACTCGGGCTGGTGGGTCTGGTGCAGTTCCTGCCGGCACTGGTGCTGGCCATCGCCGTGGGGCCGGTGGTCGATCGCCATGATCGTCGGGCCATCCTCATCGCCGGCCGGGTGGTGCAGGCCGGCGCCGCGCTGGCGCTGGCCGCTGCCAGCCTGAGCGGCCGTCTCGACGCCAGCCTGCTCTACGCGCTGGTCTTCGCGCTCGGCCTGGTCGGTGCCTTCGAGATGCCGGCCTCGCAGGCGCTGGTGCCCTCGCTGGTGCCGGCGCGGTTGCTGTCGCGCGCGGTGGCGCTCGGCTCCAGCGGCCATCAGGCCGCCACCATCGGCGGGCCGGCGCTGGGCGGTTTGCTCTATCTCGCTGGCGCCCACACCGTGTACGCCGTGGCCGGGGGCCTGTTTCTGGCCTCTCTCGCGCTGCTCACGCGGGTGCGGCCGCGCGGCCGGCCGGCGTCGCGGCCAAGGGTCACGCTGGCCTATCTGGCGGCCGGCGTGGTTTACATCCG
>NZ_CEXFHW010000121.1:0-12044 GCF_982640115.1 Quisquiliibacterium sp.
ATCGGCGCCTTCGGGAATGGCCGCCGGAAGGCGGCACCGCCACCTGCTGCGAGAGCGTCGATCCGGCCCGCGATCCGGCGCTGATGGCGCAGTCGGAGGCGCTCCTGAAGGCGCTCGACTGGACCGGACCGGCCATGGTCGAGTACCGCCACGACCCGGCCAGCGGCCGCAGCGTGCTGATGGAGGTCAATGGCCGCTACTGGGGCAGCTACCCGCTGGCGCAGCAGGCCGGCACGCACTTCGCCTGGAACCATCTTCGGCTGGTGGCGGGGCTGCCCGTGATGGCGGCCGCCTCCGAGCCCCCGGGGCGGCAGTGCCGGTTTCTGGTGCCCGACACCCGGCGACTGCTGCGCATCCTGTTCGCACCCCGACTGATCGCCGATCGCAGCCTGCGCTGGCAGCGCGGCCGCGAACTCTGGCGCTATCTCGCCTATCCGATCGGCCAACGGCGCGGCCACTATGTGTTCCGCGGCTCGGATCCGCTGCCATGCCTGGCCGACCTGATCGGCATCGCCGCCGCGATGCTGCGCCGGTGAGCGCGCGCAGCGGCGTCGATGGCCCGGCCTTGATCCAGCGCAGCGCCGGCACCAGGCGGCGCTGGGAGCATGGCGCGGTGATGAACAGCCGCCTTCGTCCGGGCACGCCCACCGCGCTGCTCGCGCTCTGCCTCAGCGCCTGGCTGGTGGCCTCGCCGCACGCGGTGTTCAACCTCGCCGACCGCAACCAGGACTTCGACCAGCATCTTGCCTGGGCTTTCCAGGTAGGACAGGGGCTGGCGGCCGGCGACCCGTATCCGCGATGGATGCCGCTGGGCAACCGGGGCCTGGGCGAGCCCGCCCTGCTCTACTACTCGCCGGCCTACAGCCTGGCGGTCTCGCTGCTGAGGCCGCTCACCGATGCCACCTGGAGCGCGATGCGGCTGGTGGAATTCCTCGCGCTGCTGGGCCTGGGCCTGGCCGGCTGGGCGCTGCTGCGTCGCTTCGCGCGGCCCCTGCCCGCGCTGCTGGGTGCGATGGCCTGTCAGGCCACGCCGATGGTCTTCATGCTGTTCAACCACTTCAACGGCTTCCCCTGGGCGAGCAATGCCGCGGGCTTCGGGCTGCTGCTCTGGGCGGCGCTGCGCCTGCCCGCCATGGCGCGACGCCACGGCGACGCCTGGGCCGGCCCGCGCGCGCCGTCCGCGACCGATGGCCTGCTGCGGGTGCCGGTGGCCTGCGCGGTGGCGCTGATGACGCTCACGCATCTGGTGTCCACCCTGATGGCGCTGATCTGCCTCACCCCGGCGCTGGTGTGGCTGTGGTCGGGCGGCGTTCAGGCCGGCCGGCGCGCGCTGCTGCGCGCCGCGCTGTCGTGGGGGCTCAGCGCCGGCCTGGGGCTGGCCCTGGCCGGGGTGTTCCTGCTGCCGGCCCTCGCCTCGATGGACCTGATCAGCGCGCGCGAGTGGACCGAGACCTATCGGCCGCATGATGCCTTCTCGTTTCCCACCATCACCGCCTGGCGCTACGGCATCCGCTGGTTCGGTTTCCAGTGGCCGGTGTCGCTGGTCTGCCTGGGGCTGACCGGGGCAGGGGTCTGGCTGCTGCGACGGCAGCGCGCTCGCAGGCCGGAAGCTCACGGTCCCGAAGGCATGCGCACCGAAGGCGCGCGCGGTCAGCAGGCCGGGCGCACACATGGGCAGGGCATGGTCGTGGCGCATGCCCCGGCGCGGCGTGCCGCCATCGCCCTGCTGATCGCGAGCGCTTGCGCGCTGCTGCTCGCCAGCGAGCTCAGCCTGCCGCTGTGGCTGATCGACACGCCCCTGCGCAAGGTGCAGTTCCCGCACCGGTTCCTGTTCGTGTCCTCGATCAGCGCCAGCTGGGCCCTGGCCCTGCTCGCCGGCAGCGGACCGGCCGATGATCGGCTCGGCCGGCGTGTGGCCGTGGCCGCACTGCTGGGGGCCGCGCTGCTCACCGCGCTGCTGGCCACGCGGCTCGTGCTGCGCGACGGCGAGCCGGTCAATGCCGGGGACGACACCATCCGCGCCTACGGCAGCTACAGCGAATACACCCTGCCCTGGCAGCGCCCCGCGGCCCTGGACTGGCAGCGCGCCGGCGGCCTCGAGGCCGAACTCGCGCAGACCGGGGTGCGGCTGATCGCGCCTGCCGGCAACGGCGCAGGCGGCTGGCGCTGGGTGCTGGCCACCGGAGAGCCGCAGCGCATCCGGCTGCCGGTGCTCTGGTTTCCGGCCTGGCGCCTGACGCTGGATGGCGCGCCGCACCCCGCGAGCGCCGATCCGCAGACCGGTCTGGTCGCGCTGACACTGCCCGCCGGCGAGCATGCGCTGCGGCTGCGCTGGCAGCGGCTGCCCGCCGAACAGGCCGGCGCGGCGCTGTCGCTGCTGGCGCTGGCCGTCTGCGCGCTCGTGCTGTGGCGCGATGCACGACAGCGGCGGCAAGGCGCACGGCGAGCCTCTCGGGCCGCCGCACCCGCGGCGGCCACGGCATCGCGATGAGCCCGGCGCTCTCGCTCTACCTCGACGCGGTGCGCATCGGCGCGGCGCTGTTCGTGGTCTACGCGCATTCCAACCTGCGCTTCCTGCTGCCGGCGCCGCTGCCGCTGGCCGAGTTCGGGCACTCGGCGGTGGTGGTGTTCTTCGTGCTGTCGGGCTATGTGATCGCACATGTCGCCGAGGGCCGCGAGCGCGACGGGATCGACTACGCCGCGGCGCGGATCTCGCGCATCGTGCCGCTGGCCCTGGTGTCGGTGCTGGCGGCGCTGGCCGCCGATCACCTCGGCCGCCAGCTCGCACCGGCGCTCTATCAGGTGATTCCAGCCGACCGGGTGCTGCTGCGGCTCGCGCTGAGCGCGGCCTTCCTGAACGAGACCTGGTGGCTGTCGGTCATGCCGTTCTCGAACGTGCCCTACTGGTCGCTGTGCTACGAGGTGGTCTACTACCTGCTCTTCGGCATCGCGCTGCACGCCCCGCCGGGCTGGCGCGGGCCGGCGCTCGCCCTGGTCGCCTTGCTGGCGGGCCCGAAGATCCTGCTGCTGCTGCCTTGCTGGCTGCTCGGCGTGGCGGCCTGCCGCTACCGCGGCGACGCGCGCTGGCCTGCAGGTCTGGCCGCTGCGCTCTGGCTGGGATCGGCAGGTCTCTTCTGGCTGCACCATCGGCTCGACCTGATGCGCGGCTTTGCCGACGGCCTGCTCGCGCCGCGGGTGAGCCCATGGCTGATGGAGCACCTGGCGTTCTCGCGCTACTTCGCAGCCGATGTCTGGCTGGCGGGCGTGGTGGCCCTGAACTTCATCGCCGCCCGCCGCCTGCTCACCGCGCGCGGTGCGCCCGCGGCCGGCCTGCGCAACGCGGCAGCGCGGCTGGGCATGCTGACCTTCGCGATCTACATCCTGCACTTTCCACTGCTCTATCTCGCCGGCGCGCTGCTCACCGGCCTGACGCCCGGCCCGGCGAAGTGGGCGCTGGTGGTGACTGGCGCACTGCTTGCCGCCGTCACGACCGGCGCGCTGGTCGATCGCAGCCGTCCGGGGCTGCGGCGCTGGCTGGTCCGCCTGGGCAGACAGGCACTCGCGGCCGCGCCCGCGCGCGGCAGCTCGCGGCTCACCTGAGGGGCTGCATCGGATGCGTGCGATGACGGCATGGTGCGCCAGACGGGGACAGCCTTGATCGGGGCGGCATGAGCGAGCTGGCATGAGCCACGCAACGTCGCGCGAGCGCACCCGCCGCGCAGCCCAGGCCGCGCGCCTGGCGGCGCTCGCGGCCTCGCTGCTGCTCGCCCTGCTGCTGGCCAGCCAGTGGCTGAGCCTCGCCCAGCGCCAGAGCGGCTTCTACGACACCCTCATCTACACCGACGCGCTGCGCGCAAGCCTGCGCGAAGGACAGCCGCTCTACGGCCCGGCCCATCACCGGCTCGCAGCCGATGTGCGGCCCCGCCTGCCGCTCGCGGAGGCGGCCGACTTCGACCTGTTCTTCTATCCCCCGCCTGCCCTGCCGCTGCTCGCCTGGATGGCCTGGCCCGACGCCCTGACCGTGGCCCGGCTGTGCGCGCTCGCGCAGGCCGCGCTGGTGGCGGCCTGCGTCCTGTGGGCCTGCCGGCAGGCCTGGCCCCCGGGCAGCGGACACCGGGGTCGCGCCGGCCTGGCCAGCGCCTCGGCGGTGCTGCTCGCACTGGCCGGCGCGCCCACCTGGCATCTGGTCACCGCGGGCAACCTCAACGCCCTGCCGCTGGCCGCAGCGGTGGGCTTTCTCGTCTGGCAGCGCGACCGCCCCGCGCTGGCGGGCGCCCTGCTGGCCGCGGGTATCGCGCTCAAGCTCTATCCGGCAGTGCTGCTGCTCACCGCGGTCGCGGGCGGCCGCCATCGCGCGATCGCCTGGACAATCGGCTGGCTCGTGCTGCTGGCGACGCTCGCCCTGCCCTGGGTGCCCTGGGCCGAGCAGCGCTGGTATGTGCGCGAGCTCATGCCCTGGCTGGGCGCTCACTTCGACGCACAGCTCGGCGGCCAGTCGCTGCACGCCGTGCTCGACCGGTTGGCGCACTGGGGCGAGGACCACGGCCTGCGCGGCGATCTGGTGCGGATTCCGCCCGCCATGGCCGCGGTCGTCTCGATTGCCTCGCTCGGCCTGTTCGGGGCCTGCGCGCTGGCCGCCTGGCGCGGCCGCCGCAGTCCGGCGCGGCTGCGGCTGGTGGCCTGCCTGCTGCTCGCGCTGGTGCCCTGCCTTTCGCCCAAGGGCCATGTGCATGCCTTCGTGTTCGCGATCCCGCTGCTCGCCCCGCTGTGGGTGTCGATGCTGCGCCATCCGGCGTGGTGGCCGCTGGGCGGGCTCGCCGCGATCGCCTGGCTGGTGCCGGTGTGGACGGGTGCCGCCTGGCTGGCCGAGGCGCCGGCCGCGCTGCGCGAACTCTGGTACGCGCGACTGCTGATCCTCACCGGGGCAGGGGTGGCACTGGGCCTGCGTCAGGCCCTCGGCAGCGCCACGAAACCGGCCGGCTGTCAGCGCCAGCCTCCCCCCGGCCGCGCCGGCTTGCCCGCCGTGCCGCTGCCCGGTATCGATGCCGACGGGGTCGCCAGGGCCGGCTTTCGGCCGCCCGCGTTGCCCCGCCATCCACCCCGATGAAGATCCTGCTGATCGCCAACCGTGCGCCCTGGCCGCCGATCAACGGCGCGACCATCCGGCACTACCACATCATCCGCGCCCTCAAGGCTCGCGGCGACGAAGTGCATGTGTTCGGCTTTGCCGAGGCCGACGAGCGCGAGCGCGCCCAGGCCGAGAGCGCCCTGATGGCCGACTCGGCCCTGATCGAGACCCTCGACCCGATCGAGCGCTGGCTGGGCGCCGGCCTGTCGCTGCTCGCCGGCGAGCCGCTCTCGGTGGGCTGGTTCCGCAACCGGCGGCTGGCCCGACGCTGGCAGGCCTGTCTGGCCGAGGTGCGCCCCGACCTGATCGTGGCCCACTCCTCCAATGTCGCGCCCTATGTGCCCGCGGCCCTGCGCGATCGCGCCTATCTCGACATGACCGATGTCGACTCCGAGAAGTTTGCGCAGTACGCGCGCGCCGGCCGCGGCCCCGGGCGCTGGCTGCATGCGCTCGAGGCACGGCGTCTGCGCCGGCTCGAACTCGACGCGGTGGCGGGCTTCGCCGGCACCTGCCTGGTCACCGAGCGCGAGATGCAGAGCCTGCTGCCCGACCTCGATGCCGCGGCGCGCAGGCGTCTGGTGGCCATCCCGAATGGCGTGGACACCACGCTCTTCTGTCCGCCTGCACCCGGCACCGATCCGCGCGACGCGCTGCCCGAGGACGAACGCGAACACCTCGCCGGCGACGGACCCAACCTGGTGTTCACCGGCGTGATGAACTACCCGCCGAATGTCGATGCCGCGATCTGGTTCGCCCACGAG
This sequence comes from Quisquiliibacterium sp., assembly GCF_982640115.1. Classification (NCBI taxonomy): domain Bacteria; kingdom Pseudomonadati; phylum Pseudomonadota; class Betaproteobacteria; order Burkholderiales; family Burkholderiaceae; genus Quisquiliibacterium; species Quisquiliibacterium sp. The sequence continues at coordinate 5,890 of NZ_CEXFHW010000121.1, forward strand.
GTGCTGCCGCGGGTGCGCCAGCGCCACCGCACGGCGCGCTTCATCGTGGTCGGCGCACGGCCCGATGCCCGGGTGCGCGCGCTGGCGGCCATCGACGGCGTGCGGGTCACCGGCTTCGTGGCGCGATCGGTGCCCTACTTCCACGCCGCCTCGGTGGGGGTGCTGCCGCTGCGGATCGCGCGCGGCATCCAGAACAAGGCGCTCGAGGCGATGGCCTGCGCGCTGCCCTGCGTGGCCACCCGTACCGTGGCCGACGGCGTCTCGGCCGAGGACGGGCGGCATCTGCGGGTGGCCGACGAGGCGGACGGTTTCGCCGCCGCGGTCTGCGACCTGCTCGACGGACCCGAGGCGGCCCGGGCCATGGGCCGGCGCGCCCGCGACCATGTCGAGCGGCACTTCGGATGGGCACCGCTGATGCAGCGGCTCCTCGATGACATCGACGCCCGCCTCGGGCGCAAGGCGGCCTGATGAAGATCCTGCACATCCTCGACCATTCCCTGCCGATCCACACCGGCTACACCCTGCGCACCCGCGAGATCGTGCTGCATCAGCGGGCGATGGGTTGGCAGACCGCGCACCTCACCTCGCCGCGCGCCAATCCTGGCGAACCGGCGCGCGAGACCGTGGGCGAGCTGAGCTTCCTGCGCACGCCGGCGCCCGCCGGCCCGCTGCGCGCGCTGCCGGGCCTGTGGCCACTGGCCGAGATGCGCGCCACCCGGGCACGACTCGACGAGGCGGTGCGCGAGGAGCGGCCCGATCTGCTGCACGCCCACTCGCCGGCGCTCGATGCCTGGCCGGCGATCGGCGCGGGCCGCCGCTTCGGCCTGCCGGTGGTCTACGAAGTACGCGGCTTCTGGGAGGACGCGGCGGTGGACCACGGCACCACCACCGAAGGGGCGCTGCGCTACCGCGCCACCCGCTGGCTGGAGACCCAGGCGCTGCGCCAGGCCGACGCGGTGACCGCGATCTGCCACGGCCTGGCCGACGACATCGCGGCCCGAGGGGTGCCGCGCGAGCGCATCACCCTGATCCCCAATGCGGTCGACACCACCCGCTTCGCGTTCTCCCCGGGATCGACCGCGGCGGCGCGCGCCGCGCTCGGTCTGGGCGAGGGGCCGGTGGTGGGCTTTCTGGGCTCGTTCTATGCGTACGAAGGACTGGCGCTGCTGCTGCGCGCGCTGCCCGAGGTGCTGCGCGTGATGCCGTCGGCGCGGCTGCTGCTGGTCGGCGAGGGCGAGGAGGACGCGCGCCTGCGCGCGCTCGCCGGCGAGCTCGGTCTGGGCGCCGCGGCGGTGTTCACCGGTCGGGTGCCCAATCACCAGATCGAAGCCCTGTACGACGCGGTGGATGTGGTGGCGTTTCCGCGCCTGCCGATGCGACTGACCGAGCTGGTGACCCCGCTCAAGCCGCTGGAGGCGATGGCCCGCGGCAAGCCGGTGCTGGCCTCCGATGTGGGCGGCCATCGCGAGCTGATCGAGGACGGCCGCACCGGCCTGCTCTTTGCGGCCGGCGATCAGGCCGCCCTGTCTGCGGGATTGCTGCGGCTGCTCGGCGAGCCCGACCTGCGCGCCGGCCTGCAGGCGCGCGGCCGCGACTATGTCGAGCGGGAGCGCACCTGGGCGCGCAGCGTGGAGGGTTATCGCCGCGCCTACCGGATCGCCGCCGAGCGCGCCCGCGCGCGCGGTCGGGTGCCTGTGCCGGGCTGAGTCTGCGTGCCTGACCGGGTCTGCGTGCCCGGTCGAGCCTGCATGCCCCGCTGAGTCTGCTCAGCGTCGCGCGCGGCCGCGCACGCTCCGGTCACCGCCCTTGAGGCCGCGCAGCGCGGCCCGTGCCTGATGCCGGCCTACTGGCTGCCCCACCCGGAGGGCAGCCGACATGCCAGCGCGACACCACTTCCCGTCTTCGCAGACCGCCCGCGGGCGCGTGACGGCCCGTTGCCCATCGCCGGCAGCGGACATCATCGGCGCCGGACCTCGCCTGCGCAGCGCGCGCCGGGCATGAGCGCGCTGCATCTGGCGATCGACCCGGACCCGGCACGCCGCGAGCAGGCCAGCCAGCGCATGGCCGCCAGCCTGATGCGTCAGGGTCTGCCGGCACCGCGCTGGCATGACTGGGCCGGCATCCGTCTTGGCTGGCACGCCACGCCAGGCTGCCCGGACCCGGAGGCGCAATGGCGGCTCTTCGACGGCGGACTGGTGGCCTGCGTGGGCACGCTCTTCTACCGCGGCCTGAGCGGCGCGCAGGCACTCGATGCGCTGTGGCTCGACTTCCACGGCGCGCGCTGCGCGGCCAGCCACGAGCTCGCCGGCGAGTACCAGGTGGTGCTGGCCCGCGACGGCCGCCTCTGGTCCTTCGGCGATCCGCTCGGCATGATCAAGCTCTACGAATCGGCCGACGGCAGGCTGCTCTCGACCTCCTGGCTCGCCTGCGCCGACGCCCAGCCGCATCGCAGCATCGACCCGGTCGGCGCGCTCGACTACCTCTTCAATGGCGCCAACCACGGCAGCCGGACGGTCTGCGAGCAGGTGCGCATCGCCGACCCGGCACTGGTGCGCGAGCTCTGCCGCGGCCTGCGGGTGCCGCTCTTCGGGCCCACCTACTGGCTGCCGGGCGAGCCCTTCACCGACGCCGAGGAGGCGCTCGCGCGCATCGGCGGGCGCCTGCGCCATCTCGCCGAGGGCTGGGCGCACGGCTTTCCCGGCCGGCTGCGGGCCGCGCTCTCGGGCGGCTTCGATTCACGGCTGCTGCTGGCTGCGGCCCGGGCCACCGGGCAGACCCCTGCGCTGCATGTCTACGGCGGCCCGGACAGCGCCGATGTGCGGGTGGCGCAAGCCATGGACCGCGCCCTCGGCCTGGGCCTGGCCACGGTCGACAAGCAGCGCCTGGAGCAGCAGTTACGGCAGACTGCGCCGCCCGACCCCGCGGCCGATCTCGACTTCTTCGACGGCCTGCCGATCGACGGCATCGAGGACGCGGGCGCCGATCGCCAGACCCGTCTGGCGCAATCGGCCGACGGCGCGCTCGCCCTGAACGGCGGCGGCGGCGAGGTGCTGCGCAACTTCTTCTACCTGCCCGACCGGCCGTACCGTCCGGTTGATCTGGTGCAGGTCTTCTACAGTGGCTTCGATCCGGCAGCGGTGCGCCAGCCCCGGGCGCTGGCCGCCCTGCAGGCGCACCTCGCCGACACCATCGCCGCCGAGACCGGCTGCCGCGGGCCGCTCAGCCGCCGGCAGGTGGAGCTGGTCTATCCGCTGGTGCGCGGTCGTTACTGGACCAGCCGCAACAACTCGATGGCAGCGCGTTGCGGTCATTTCCTCACGCCGCTGCTCGACCCGGTGATCGTGAAATCGGCGGCGAGACTGCCGCTGGCCTGGAAGGACTATGGCCGATTCGAGGCGAGGCTGATCGAGCGCCTCGCGCCCGAGCTTGCCGGACTGCCGCTGTGCTACGGATTCAGCCCGGCCGAGGGCCCACCGATGGGCTATCGGCTGTCGATGTGGCTGCAGCAGCGGCGCCCGCCCTGGTTGCGCGCGGCGAGCGCCCGCTGGCGGGCGCGGGCCGGCGCGCGTCGCGCCCCCGCGGCGAACGGCTCGGCCAATGCCGTCGAAGGCAGGCCAACGCGCTTCGAGGCCACCGACTCGTTGATCGATGCCGCCGCGCTGCGCAGTCCGGCGCAGCGCGCCCGTCTGCTCACGCTGGAGCAGGCGCTCGCCGGGCCTCGGGCAGGCTGAGCGCGCCCGCCGCGGGGTGGCCGCCCGCGGCAAGTTCGACGGCCAGCGCCCGCACCGCGCTGTCGATCAGCCCGAAGCAGGTGTCGAAGAAGGCGGCGTCGAGGGTGTGCGGATCATGCAGGTGCAGCCGTGCCGGCCGCGCCCAGCCGCCCAGCAGCATGATCGACTGCGCCGGCAGCCCGCGCGCGAGCAGCGCGTTCGCATGGCGCCACTCCATCACGGCATAGAGATCGCCAGGCCGCGGGATCAGGTCGGCGATCGGCGTGGCCTGGTGCATGCGCAGCGACAGGCCACGGCGCTGGGCCGCCACGCAGGCCGCCGGACTGGCCGGCGCGCCGGCCGTGGTGGCCAGCCCCACCGAGTCGGCGCGCAGACCGACCTGCCGCGCGACCGCCAGGGCAAAGGCGCTGCGATTGATGTTGCCCAGACACACGAACACCACCCGGTCGACCCGCGCCAGCCGCAGCCGGGTGTAGGGCTGCAGCAATCCCAGACCGTGGGCGGCGCGGGTGATCTGCAGCCGCGCCCAGCCACGGTGGGTGCCGTGCCGCGCGCGCAGCCCGCGGGCCAGACCCGCGATCACGCCGCGAGCCCCGGTGCGCGCCGCAGCGCCGACACCAGCCGGCGGGCGAGCGGCCCGGCGTGCACATTGGCGTGGTAGATGTCGCGGCTCTCGCTGCTCCAGCGGGTGTGCCACTCCTTGAGCGGGCCGTAGAACTCCACCCGGCTCACCTCGCCGCCGTCGAACAGCGCCTCGAACATCGGCTGGCGCAGCAGCGAGGCCGGCGACAGCGGTGCGGTGCTCTCGTCGTAGGTGGTCTTCAGGATCACGAACTCGCCGCGCTCGAGCAGGCACAGTTCGCTCGCCACCAGACGGTCGCCGAAGAAACAGCGGTGCACCTGCGCCAGGCCCCGCGCCGCGAAACGCTCGAGCATGCCGCGATAGAACCCGAACTGCGGATGGTCGGGGCTCACCGCGGTGCCCTCGCCGGCCTTCCAGCCGCGTGACTCCAGGGCCGCGTAGTCGGCCACCGCGCGGGCCATGTCGGCGGGCTCGCGCAGTACCTCGGTGCGCAGCGCAATGCCCTGCGCGGCGAGCTTCTCGCGCTGCTTGCGCAGATTGGCGCGCAGGTTCTTGCCGCGCGCGGCCCAGTAGTCGGCATAGCTGCCGCTGACGGCAAGCCAGGGCGTGCGGATGTAGGGCAGTGTGTTCACCAGGGGCGAATCCGGCGGCGTGACGAATCGCGGATCGACCTGGCTGATGCCCAGGCGCAGCCCGAAGGGCAGCCGCGCAAGCAGCGCGCGGGCGAGCTCGGTGAGGGATTCCTGCGGCGACTGCAGCCAGGCACCGAGCGGCATCTGGCTTTCGACGAAGACCTCCGGCAGCCCGGGCCGCAGCCGCAGCAAGGCCATGGCGCGCGGCTCGCCGGCACGCCGGAACACCGCCAGCCGCAGCGGCTGCGCCGCCATCGCGGCCGCCGCGAAGACGAACTCGGCGCGCTGCACCACGCTGCCGCCAACGGCCGCCTGCAGCGCGTTCCACTCGCGCGCGGCGGCGGCATCGGCGGGGTCGAAGAGGCTGAGTTGCCAGGTGCCGGGGGCGGAATCGGACGGGGTGCGCAGGGGGGTCTCCCGAGGGGGCTGCTCAGCTCAGTGCGAGGGTGAACTCGCGCACCAGGCGCTCGAAGGCGTCGTCATCGAGGCTGTGCTGACAGGGCAACTGGATCAGCGAGAGCGCGAGTTCGGCACTCACCGCGCACCGGCTCTGGGCAAGGTGGTCCCAGCGCCAGACCGCGATGCCACGGTACTTCAGGGCCCGGAACTGCGCCTGCGGGGAGCTCAGCCGCACCGGGAACACATAGGGCACCTGGTCATCGGCCAGCGTCGGTGCGAAGGCACGCACCTGCGGCAAGGCGCCCAGGGCCTCGGCCCAGCGGGCATAGCGGCGCCGGCGCACCGCCGCGATGCGGTCATGGTCGGCATTCGCGAACAGGCGCCGCACCGAGCGCAGGGCCAGCCGGTCGCAGGCCGAGGCATCGATCTCGGCGGCCGGCGCCGGTGTCGGCAGGGCCTCGCGCGCCGCGGCGGCCTCGTCGGGCGGTCCGATCAGCCCGGTCGGTGTGGCCGCCGGCCAGCGGATCGCGCCCACCTCGGCAGCGTCGCCAAGCAGCCGCCACAGGCCGCGCAGTTCGTCGGTCCAGCCCGGCTCGCGGCGCGGGTGTGAGCGCTGGCCCTGGTTGGCCACCAGGGCGCCGCCCTCGCTGCCGGGCACGAACTTGCGGGTGGAGGCGATCGCATAGTCGCCCCAGGCGCCGGGCAGGGCCGAACCGCGGCGCGCGTAGAGCGCATGGGCGCAATCTTCCACCAGCACGGCGCCGGCGGCGCGGCAGGCCGCCACCACCGCCGCGGTGTCGGGCTGCACGA
>NZ_CEXFHW010000122.1:0-12032 GCF_982640115.1 Quisquiliibacterium sp.
TCACCGCCGAGACCGACGCCGGCAACCTCTCGGTGGTGGTGGCCGAGACCCAGCGCAAGCGGCGCAAGCTGCTCGAGCAGTTGCGCTCCTCGCTGCTGATCGAGGATGCGATCATGCTCGGTCTGACCATCGCGGTATGCCTGCTCGCCATCCGCATGGCCCTCGCGCCGCTTTCGCGCCTGGCCGCCCAGCTCTCGCGGCGCGAACCCGGCGATCTCACCCCGCTCGGGCCGCAGGCCGCGCCGGCCGAGGTGCGCCCGCTCACCGCCGCCCTCGACACGCTGTTCGGGCGGCTGGCCGAAGGCCGCGATGCGCAGCGCCGCTTCGTCGAGAATGCCGCCCACCAGTTGCGCACCCCGCTCGCCGGCCTCAAGGGCCAGATCGAGCTGGCGCTGGGCGAGGCCCGCCGCCTGCGTGACCGCCCGCCGGTCGACGACACCGAGTCGGCGCAGGCCCTGGCCAACCGGCTGGCGGCGGCGCAGGGGGCGGTCGATCGTCTCACGCGCCTGAGCCACCAGCTGCTCACCCTCAGCAGGGCCGACCAGAGCACCCGCGACGCCTCGGGGGGCCAGGTGGTGGCGCTTGCCGACCTGATCGACGAGGTGATCTCGCTGCACATCGATGCCGCGCTCGCGCGTGGTCAGGACCTTGGCGCCGAGACCCAGCCCCTGGAGGTGCCGGGGTCGGCCTGGCAGCTGCGCGAGCTGCTCTCCAACCTGGTGGACAACGCCATCCGCTACACCCCCGCGGGTGGCCGCATCACCGTGCGCTGCGGTCTGCGCGACGGGCGCGGCCATGCCGAGGTCGAGGACAACGGCCCCGGGATCCCGGCGGCCGAACGGCGGCTGGTCTTCGAGCGATTCTGGCGCGCCAGCGGCGCCACCGGCCAGGGCTCCGGCCTGGGTCTGGCGATCGTGCGCGAGATCGCCCAGTCGCATGGCGCGCAGGTGAGCGTGGAAGACCCGCCCGCGGGCCGCGGCACGCTGGTGCGGGTGATCTTCCCGCCGATGACCGGCGCCGCGCGGGGCGGCCCGGTGCTCAGGTCGGGTTCGGACGCGCCGGGGGCGGGTACCTGAGGAAGTAGTTGCGGATGCCGGTGTGGATCGCCCGCGCCACCTTCTGCTGGTAGTCGGGGTCGGCCAGGCGCTTCTCCTCCTGCGGGTTGCTGATGAAGGCGGTCTCCACCAGCACCGAGGGGATGTCCGGCGCCTTGAGCACCGCAAAGCCGGCCTGTTCCACCGCCGGCTTGTGCAGCTGGCCCACTGCGCCGAGCTGGCCGAGCACCAGGCGCGCGAGGTTGCTGCTGTCGCGGATCTGGGTGTCGGTGGCCATCTGCAGCAGCAGCTGCGCCACCTCGCGATTGCGTCCGCCCAGGTTCACGCCGCCGATGAGGTCGGCGCGGTTCTCGCGGTCGGCCATCCAGCGCGCGGCGCTGCTGCTCGCGCCGCCCTCCGAGAGCACGAACACCGAGGCGCCACGGGCGTCGGGCCGCACGAAGGCGTCGGCATGGATCGACACGAAGAGGTCGGCCTGCACTGCGCGGGCCTTCTGAACACGCACCCCCAGCGGCACGAAGAAGTCGGCGTCGCGGGTGAGGAAGGGCCGCATGTTCGGCTCCTGCGCGAGCAGGTCGCGCAGCCGCTGGGAGATTGCCAGCACCACATCCTTCTCGCGGGTGCCGGCCTGGCCGATGGCGCCGGGATCCTCGCCGCCATGCCCGGGGTCGATCGCGATGGTCACCAGCCGCGTCACCGCCGGCGCTGTCCGCCGGCGCGCGGTGTCCTCGGTGGTGGGCAGCGTCTCGCGCGGCGGCTCGGCCTGCGGTCCGCGTGCGCCCGCGCCGACGCTCGCCTCGCGCCGCTGCACCTCCTGCAGCAGGGCGAGCAGCGGGTCTTCCTGGGCGGGATAGAGGTCGATCACCAGCCGGTGGCCGTACTGGCCGACCGGCGCCAGCGTGAACACCTGCGGCGCAGTCTCGGTCTTCAGGTCGAACACCAGCCGCACCACCCGGGGCTTGTACTGGCCCACCCGCACCTGGCGGATGTAGGGATCATCGGTGCGCACCTTGGCCACCAGCTCGCGCAGCGAGGCATCGAGCTCCAGGCCTTCCAGGTCGACCACCAGCCGTGGTGGATCGGGAACCAGGGTCTCGGTGTGCGGCAGCTCCTGGTCGAGCTCCAGGGCAATGCGGGTGTATTCCCGGGCGGGCCAGACCCGCACCGCCAGCACCGCCGCGGCGTGGGCCAGCGGCGCGTTCAGACTCAGCAGGGGGGTGCCGAGGGCGCCAAGCAGGAGATCCCGTCGAGCTCGCCGCGGGACACGCGGCCGGCCAGTGCGCTCAGCCATGCCTGCCCCCGGGCGGTATCGGTGTCCAGACGCACCCGGCGCTGCTGCGGGTCATCGGTGGCGGCGAGCGCCAGGCGAAGGTCGGCCGCGGGCAGGCTGCCAGCCGCCATCTCGGGCCACTCGACCACCGCCGCGGTGTCATCGCCAAGCCACTCTTCGAAGCCCGCCTCACGCCACTCATTGCTGTCGGAGAACCGATAAAAATCAAAATGCTACAGCGCAAACCTCGACAAATGGTACGGTTCGGCGAGGGTGAAGCTCGGGCTGCGCACCCGGCCGGCATGGCCGAGCGCACGCAGCAGTGCGCGGGTGAAGGCGGTCTTGCCGCTGCCGAGCTCGCCGCTCAGGTACAGGCGCACGCCGGGGCCCACATGCGGGGCCAGGGCGGCGGCCAGGGCAGCCGTGGCCGATTCGTCTCTCAGCAGCAGGCTCAGCGAGGTTTCCGGGACGGACATGCAGGGCGGGTCGGACAGGGTGGGCGCAGCCGGCGGGCATTCGTCGGCCGAAGGGCCGGCAGATTCGCTGGCGCAGGTGCCGGCGCGCCTGATCGCCTGGGCGCGCGAGCTGGGCTTTGCCAGCGCCGGCGTGGCCGGCATCGACCTGGCCAGCGCCGAACCCGGCCTGCGACAGTGGCTGGCGGCCGGCTTTCATGGCGAGATGGATTATATGGCCCGGCATGGCGAGCGCCGGGCGCGCCCGGCCGAGCTGGTGCCCGGCACCCTGAGCGCGGTCATGGTCACCATGGATTACGCCCCGGCCGACCCCGACTGGCGCGAGCGGGCCTGGGCCACCCTCGGCGCCCCCGAGCGCGCCTTCGTGTCGCGCTACGCCCTGGGGCGCGACTACCACAAGCTGGTGCGCGCGCGCCTGCAGCGCCTGGCCGAGCGCATCGGCGCCGAGATCGGCCGCTTCGGCCACCGGGTGTTCTGCGACTCGGGCCCGGTGATGGAGGTGGAGCTCGCCCGCCGCGCCGGCCTGGGCTGGCGCGGCAAGCACACCCTGCTGCTCAACCGCGAGCAGGGCTCGATGTTCTTTCTCGGCACGCTCTACACCGACCTGCCGCTCGCGCCGGCCGATCCGGTCAGCGATCACTGCGGCAGCTGCGAGCGCTGCCTGCAGGCCTGCCCCACCGGCGCGATCGTCGCGCCCTACCGGCTCGATGCCCGGCGCTGCATCAGCTACCTCACCATCGAGCTCGACGGCCCGATCCCGGCAGAGCTGCGCCCGGCGATGGGCAACCGCATCTACGGCTGCGACGACTGCCAGCTGGTGTGCCCCTGGAACCGCTACGCGCAGCCGACCGCCGAGCCGGACTTCGCGCCGCGCCACCGGCTTGATGCCGCCACCCTGGCCGAACTCTTCGCCTGGGACGAGGCGCAATTCCTCGAACGCATGGCCGGCTCGGCCATCCGCCGCATCGGCCATGAGCGCTGGCTGCGCAATCTCGCGGTGGCGCTGGGCAATGTCGATCCCGCGGGGCGCGAGACGGCGCTCGTCGCGCTGCGCTCCCGGGCCGCGCATCCCAGTGCGCTGGTGCGCGAGCATGTCGCCTGGGCGATCGCGCGGCACGGCTTTCCGGTTCTGCCCTCCCCGCCGAGCTGATCCGGCCCCATCCGCGCCACAATGGCCGGATCGCCCGCCCGCTCGGATACCGCCATGAGCCTGCTGCCCAAGTCCGTCACCATCACCGACGACACCATGCGCGAGGGCCTGCAGATCGAGAGCGCGGCCATTCCGGTTGAAGCCAAGCTGCGCCTGCTCGATGCCCTGGGCGAAACCGGCGCCAAGGTCATCTCCATCGGCTCCTTCGCCCACCCGAAGTGGACGCCGCAGATGGCCTGCATCGACGAGATCGCCGAGCGCTTCGTGCCCAGGCCCGGCATCCGCTACACCGCCGCGGTCTTCAACAAGACCGGCTATGACCGCGCCGATCGCTGGTGGCCCAAGCTCGATGTGCGCCGCAAGGGCCGCCTGCCGTCCACCGCGGTGGAACTCTGCGACTCCTTCGCGCGGCGCAACTACAACCGCAGCCAGGCGCAGCAGATCGCCGCGCTCGACGCCACCATCGCCGCGGCGAGGGCCGCCGGCGCCACCCAGGCCTCGGTGGCCATCGGCAATCCCTTCGGCTCCAACTTCGAGGGCCCGTTCAGCCGTGAGCAGCGCATGGCCCTGCTCGAGCTGATGATCGGCAAGTGGCAGGCCGCCGGCATCACGGTGGTGCGGGTCTCCTTCCTCGAGGCCATGGGCTGGAACATGCCCCACCTGGTGCGCGAGACCCTCACCGAGATCCGCGAGCGCTGGCCCTCGATCACCGACTTCCACATGCACCTGCACAACCAGCGTGGCGCCACGCTGGCCAGCTACTACGAGGCGCTGCAGCTCGGCGCGCGCGAGTTCGACACCTGCCTGGGTGGCATGGGCGGCTGCCCCTACTGCGGCAACGGCCGTTCCGCCGGCCATGTGCCCACCGAAGACTTCGTCGATCTCTGCCACGAGATGGGCATCGAGACCGGCTATCGGCTCGACAAGCTCATCGAGGCGGTGGCCATCGCCGAGGAGGTGGTCGGCCATCCGCTGTGGGGCCATGTCTCCAAGTCGGGGCCGCGGCCGCGTTGCGAGGCGCTCTATCCCCTGGACATGCCCTTCGTCGAGACCCTCGAGGAGGCCGCGCACTTTCGCAAGGGGCCGCAGGTCTACGAGGGTCAGCTCTCCCCCTGGAAGGCCGACGACGCCTTGCTGCGCCGCTGAGGCGCGTCCATCCCCGCGACCGCCCCCATCCACCGCAACAGGAACCCGATGACCCTCACCCTCTATCACTGCAAGCGCGCCCGCTCGATGCGGCCCCTCTGGACCCTGCTCGAGATGAACCTGCCCCACGAGCTGGTCACCCTGCCGTTTCCGCCACGGGTGCTGCACAAGGAGTACCTGAAGATCAATCCGCTGGGCACCGTGCCCTGTCTGGTCGACGGCGCGGTCAAGATGACCGAGTCGGCCGGCATCTGCCAGTATCTGGTCGACCGCTACGGGCCCACGCCGCTGGCGGTGCGCCCCGACGAGCCCGACTACGGCGACTACCTCAACTGGCTGCATCGCAGCGACGCCACGCTCACCTTTCCCCAGACCCTGGTGCTGCGCTACACCCGCCTCGAGCCCGAGGAGCGGCGCAATCCGCAGGTGGCGTCCGACTACCGCAAGTGGTTCCTCGCCCGCATGCGCTGCGTCGAGGAGGCCACCGCCGATCGCGAATACCTCTGCGCCAACCGCTTCACCATCGCCGACATCTGCATCACCTACGCGATCGTGCTGGCGCAGTCGCTCGACATCGAGGAGGTCTTCACCCCCAATGTCCGGCGCTACTGGGATGGCATCACCCGGCGGCCGGCCTTCCAGCTGGCCATGGAACGCTGACCCGGAGCCGCCCATGCCCGTGCTCGACTCCCGCCTCGACAGCCGCAGCGAGGCCTTCACCCGCAACCGCGCCGACATGCTCGAGGCGATCGAGCAGCTCGAGGCGCTCAGCCGCGAGGCCGCGGCCGGCGGCGGCGAGGAGACCATGGCGCGGCTGCGCGCCCGCGGCAAGATGCCGCTGCGCGAGCGCATCGCGCTGGTGCTCGATCCCGACTCGCCCTTCCTCGAGATCAGCCCGCTCGCGGCCTGGCGCTCGAACTTCACGGTCGGTTCGGGCTTCGTGGTCGGCATCGGCGTCATCGAGGGTGTCGAGTGCGTCATCCTCGGCCACGATCCTTCCGTGCGGGCCGGAGCCTTCAACGCCTTCAATGCGAAGAAGCTGATGCGCGGCCTGGAGATCGCCCGCACCAACCGCATGCCCTATGTGCAGTTCGTCGAGTCGGCTGGCGCCGACCTGCGCGGTGATGCCGGCGACGGCAACCCCGAGGCGGCCATCCGCCGCGAGACCGGGCACTTCGCCGAGTCGGGCCGGCTCTTCTACGAGATCACCGAACTCTCCAAGCTGCGCATCCCCACCATCTCGGTGGTGTTCGGCGCCTCCACGGCGGGCGGCGCCTACCAGCCCGGCATGAGCGACTACAACATCTTCATCCGCGGCCAGTCCAAGGTGTTCCTGGGCGGCCCGCCGCTGGTCAAGATGGCCACCGGCGAGGACGCCGACGAGGAGAGCCTGGGCGGCGCGCAGATGCACTGCGCGGTCTCCGGCCTGGGCGACTATCTCGCCGACGACGAGGTCGACGGCATCCGCATGTGCCGCGAGGTGGTCGCACACCTGAACTGGCGCAAGCAGGGGCCCGGCCCCTCGTTGCCGCCCGACGAGCCGGTCCACGATCCCGAGCAGCTGCTCGGCCTGGTCTCCCGGGACCTGCGTCAGCCCTTCGACATCCGCGAGGTGATCGCGCGCGTGGTCGACGGCTCGCGCTTCGAGGAATTCAAGCCGCTCTACGGCCCCACGCTGGTCACCGGCTGGGCCTCCATCCACGGCTTTCCGGTGGGCATCGTCGGCAACAACGGCGCGCTCTTCTCCGAGGCCGCCGAGAAAGCCGCGCAGTTCATCCAGCTGTGCAACCAGATCGATGTGCCGCTGCTCTTCCTGCACAACATCACCGGCTTCATCGTCGGCACCGACTTCGAGCAGGGCGGCATCACCAAGAACGGTTCCAAGATGATCAACGCGGTGTCCAACTCCACCGTGCCGCATCTCACGGTGATCGTCGGCGCCTCCTATGGCGCGGGCAACTACGGCATGAGCGGTCGCGCCTTCGGCACGCGCTTCACCTTCATCTGGCCCACCGCCAAGATCGCGGTCATGGGCCCCAAGCAGATGGCCGGCGTGATGACCATCGTGCAGCGGGCCGCCACCGAGCGGCGCGGCGAGGTCTTCGACGAGGCCGCCAACGAGAAGCGGGTGGCCGCGGTGGAGCACTGGGCCGAGGAGCGCTCCAAGGGGCTCTATGCCACCGCGCGGGTCTCCGACGACGGCATGATCGATCCGCGCGACACCCGCACCGTGCTGGGCATCGCGCTGTCGGCGTGCCACAACAAGGCGGTGGCGGGCGCCCGGGAGTACGGCACATGGCGGATGTGATCATGCGGCCCATCAGCCGGCTGCTGGTGGCCAACCGCGGCGAGATCGCGCGCCGCATCCAGCGCACGGCGCACCGCATGGGCATCGGCACCGTGGCGGTCTATGCCGATGGCGACGCCGGTGCGCCGCATGTGCGCGAGGCCGATGCGGCGGTGGCGCTGCGCGGCCGCAGCTCGGCCGACACCTACCTGCGCATCGACAAGCTGCTGCAGGCCTGCCACGACACCGGCGCCGATGCGGTCCATCCCGGCTACGGCTTCCTGTCCGAGAACGCCGGCTTCGCGCAGGCGGTGATCGACGCCGGCCTCACCTGGGTGGGCCCCACGCCGCAGGCCATCCGCGGCATCGGCGACAAGCTCGCCGCCAAGCGCCTGATGCAGACTGTGGGCGTGCCCACGCTGCAGGCCCATGAGCTCACCGAGGGTGAAGACCCGCTGCCGGCGGCCCAGCGCATCGGGTATCCGGTGCTGATCAAGGCCGCGGCCGGTGGCGGCGGGCGCGGCATGCGGGTGGTCGACACCCCGGCCGAGCTGCCGCAGGCGATCGCCGCAGCCCACCGCGAGGCCACCGCCGCCTTCGGCAACGGCACGGTGTTCCTCGAGCGCTGGCTCACCCACTCCCGCCATGTCGAGATCCAGATCCTCGGCGATGCCCACGGCAACCTGGTGCACCTGTTCGAGCGCGAGTGTTCCATCCAGCGGCGCCACCAGAAGATCATCGAGGAGGCGCCTTCGCCCGCCCTCGATGCCGAGCTGCGCGCCCGCATGGGCGAGGCCGCGCTCCTGGCCGCTCGCGCCATCGGCTACCGCTCGGCCGGCACGGTGGAGTTCCTGCTCTCGGGTCGCGCGTTCTTCTTCCTCGAGGTGAACACCCGCCTGCAGGTCGAGCATCCGGTCACCGAGGCCGTCACCGGCCTCGATCTCGTGCGCGAGCAGCTGCGCGTGGCCCAGGGCGAACCGCTTGGCTACGGTCAGGCCGATCTGCGCATCGACGGTCACGCCATCGAGGCGCGGTTGTGCGCCGAGAACCCCGCGCAGGACTTCCTGCCCACGCCCGGCCGCATCGAGGTCTGGGAACCGGCCCGGGGCGAAGGGGTGCGCATCGACGACGGGATCGAGTCCGGCAGCGAGGTGGCCATCGAGTTCGACCCCATGATCGCCAAGGTGATCGTCAAGGCACCCACCCGGCGCGAGGCCGCGGCACGGCTGGCCAGGGTGCTCGAGACCACCCGGTTGCAGGGCATCGTCAGCAACCGCGACTTCCTGGTGGCCACGCTGCGCACGCCCGAGTTCCTGGCCGGCGACACCACCACCGACTTCATCGAGCGCGTGGCGCCCGCGCCGGTGCGCGCGCTGCCCGACGGCCAGCTCGCGCTCGCCGCCATCGGCGCGGCGCTGCACCAGCGCGCGGCCAACCGCGCGGCGGCGCGGGTGCTGCGCAGCCTGCCGGCGGGTTTCCGCAACTCGGTCATGCCGCCCGAGCGCGTGGTCTTCGGCCTGGGCGAGCGGCGCCTCGTGGTCGAGTACCGCGCGCTGCGCGACGGTGACCTCGAGGTCAGCCTCGACGGCCGTCAACGCCGGGTGCGGGTGCTGCAGGCCGATGCCCGCGGCATCGCCTTCGAGGCCGACGGCCTGCGGGTGGGCCTGGCCATCACCGTCAGCGGCGAGCGGCACCTCGTGCACGGGCCCTTCGGCGACCTCGAGCTGCAGCGCCAGTCGCGCTTTCCGGCGGCGGGCGGCGCGCCGTTCAGCGGCGGCCTGAAGGCGCCGATGCCCGGCCGCGTGCTCGCGGTGGCGGTGCAGCCCGGCCAGACCGTGGCCAAGGGCGACCTGCTGCTGGTCCTCGAGGCCATGAAGATGGAACACCGCATCACCGCGCCCACCGCTGGCCGGATCGACTCGGTCCGGGTGACCGAAGGCGAGCAGGTGGCCAACGGTGCGCTGCTCATCCAGCTCGACGAACACAAGGAGTGACCATGTCCGGCACCGAAGCCACCCTGTACGAGGTCCGCGATGGCGCGGCCTGGATCACGCTCAACCGGCCCGAGAACCGCAACGCGCTTTCCACCGTTCTGGTCAACGAGCTCGACGATCACCTCCAGGCGGCCCTGAAGGACCCGGCTGCGCGCTGCATCGTCGTCACCGGCAAGGGCCCGGCCTTCTGCGCCGGCGCCGATCTCAAGAACCCGCCCGGGCAGTCCAGCGACGGCGGGCGCGCGGTCTCGCTGCCCGAGGTGCTCAAGCGCATGATGGACAGTCCCAAGCCGGTGATCGTTGCGGTCAACGGCGCGGCCTTCGCCGGCGGGCTCGGTCTGGTCGGCGCAGCCGATATCGTCATCACCGCCGAAGACGCGCCGCACAGCTTCTCCGAGGTGCGCATCGGCGTCATCCCGGCGGTCATCTCGGTGGTCTGCGTGCCCAAGCTCGGCGCGCACAACGCCATGAAGCTCTTTCTCACCGGCGAGCGCTTCAGCGGCACGCAGTCGGTGGCCATGGGCCTCGCCCATCGCGCGGTGCCGGCGGCGCAGCTCCTCGAGGCGGTGCAGGAGGTCATCGACATGCTCAAGCTCGGCGGCCCGATCGCCGCGGCCGAGTGCAAGCGCCTGGTGCGCCGGGTGCAGCAGATCTCGGTCACCGAGGGCTTCGTCGAGATGGCCGGCTGGAGCCGGCGCATGTTCCTGTCGGCCGAGGCGGCCGAGGGCATGGCCGCTTTCCGCGAGAAGCGCTCGCCCGCCTGGGTGAGCGGCGAGGGCAAGCCATGAGCGCCGTGCCCGCTGGCGCGATGGGCGCCGCCCGCACGCCGGGCGCAGGCATTGCAGGTGCTGCCGCCCGCCCGGCCGCGCCCGCCGCTGCCGAGCTCGCCGAGTTCCGCCGCGAGGTGGTGTCCTGGCTGCAGGCCAACCGCCCGCCCGAGCCCGGCTTCCTGCTGCCCGAGTCGTTCATGGAGGTGGGCACCGATCAGCAGTTCGAGTACCTGCGCGAGTGGCAGCACCGGCTCTACCAGGCCGGCTACCTCGGCATGGCCTGGCCCCGCGCCTACGGCGGCGGCGGTCTGCCGCAGGCCTACCAGGATGTGGTCAATGCCGAGATGGCCCGCCTGAAGCTGCCCTTCGTGCCCAACACCATCGGCCTGAACTGGGCCGGTCCGCTGATCCTCGCCATCGGCACCGAGGCGCAGAAGCAGCGCTACATCCGCAACATCCTGAGCGCCGAGGACATCTGGTGCCAGGGCTTCTCCGAGCCCGACCAGGGCTCCGATCTTGCCAACACCCAGACCCGCGCCGCCCGCGACGGTGACAGCTATGTGGTCAACGGCGCCAAGATCTGGACCAGCCTGGGCAGCTACGCGAAGTACATGATCCTGCTGGCGCGCACCGACCCGCAGTCGCGGCGCTTCGCCGGCCTGTCGTTCTTCCTCGCGCCCATGCAGGTCCCCGGCATCGAGGCGCGCCCCATCCGCAAGCTCACCGGCGAGTTCGGCTTCAACCAGACCTTCTTCCACGATGCCCGCATCCCGGCCGACTGCCTGATGGGCCAGGAAGGCGAGGGCTGGAAGATGGCCATGATGACGCTCACCTTCGAGCGCGGCGCTACCGGCGGCCAGGCCGGCGGCCTGTCGCGGATGTCGCTGGGCGTGGGCGATGTGCTCGAGATCGCGCGCGCGGCCCGGCGTGATGGCCGGCCGGCGCTCGAGGACCCGTTCGTGCGCGACCAGCTGGTGCGCTTCCTCATCGAAGACCAGGGTGACCGTCTGAGCACCGCGCGGGCCCGCATCCCGGCCCTGCGCGGCGAGCGGCCCGACGCGGTGCCGCTGTCGAACAAGCTGCGCACCTCCGAGCATCGCCGGCGTCTTTTCCAGTTCGCGCTCTCCCTGCAGGGCGGCAATGCGGTGCGCTGGGTGGGCGATCCGAACGCGGTGGCCGGCGGCAAATGGCAGCGCGCCTACTTCAATGCCTTCGCTTCCACCATTGGCGGGGGCACCAGCCAGATCCAGGCCAACATCGTGGGCGAGCGCGTGCTCGGCCTGCCCAAGGACTGAGCCATGCATCCGCTTGCCCAGACTCTGCGCTGCACCGATGAGCAGGCCATGCTGCTGGAGAGCGCCTCGGCCTTCTGCCGCGAGCGCTCGCCGGTCGCCCGCGTGCGCGCGCTGCTCGGCACCCACCCGGGCCATGATCCGGCGGTGTGGGACGAGATCGTCGGCCTGGGCTGGTGCGGCATCGCCGTGCCCGAGGCCCACGGCGGCAGCGGGCTCGACCTCGCCCATGTCGCTGCGGTCACCGAGCCCATGGGCCGTCATCTGCTTGCCACGCCCTTCGTGAGCAGCCAGCTTGCCATCCAGGGTCTGCTCGCCGGCGGTGACGCCGCGCTGCAGGCCGAATGGCTGCCACGGCTGTCCCAGGGCCTGCCGGCCACGGTGGCGCTCTGGGAGGCCGAGGGCAGCTGGGAGCTGCTTGCACCGGTCGGCAGCGCGCGGCGCGAGGCCGGGGGGGTGGTGCTCGACGGCGTCAAGACCCTGGTGGCCGATGCCGGCGTCGCCGATCTGCTGCTTGCCTCGGTGCTCGTCGACGGCGAGCCCGCGGTGGCAGTGATCCCGGCGTCGGCGCTGCCGGCGGGCGCGCGCCGTCCCG
>NZ_CEXFHW010000123.1:0-12007 GCF_982640115.1 Quisquiliibacterium sp.
GCATCCTTACTTCAGGTAACCCCAGGCTTTCAGGCGCTGCACCGAATAGCCTGCCGCATCCCCCTGCGAGGTGGTTGCCAGGAAGCGCTGGAACTCCCGCGCGGCCGCATCGCGCCGGCCCATCGCCTCGAGCGAAACGCCTTTCAGGAAGCCGATCGACGGATCGCCCGGCAACAGGCGCTCGAAGCTCTCCAGGTCCTGCAGCGCCGACCCGGGGTCGCGCAGCCCGAGCTTGAGCGAGGCGTTCAGGCGCGCTGCCTGGGCCTCCTGGGGATAGACCTCGCGGGCGGCATCGACATGGCGCCGCGCCTCGGCCAGCCGGCCCTGGGCCTGCAGCGTCTGGCCCATGCGCAGCAGCGCCGGGTAGTCGCGCGGACTCAGGCGCAGCGCTTCGCCGAACTGGCGCTGCGCCTCGGGCAGGGACTTCGCCGCCAGCGCGGTCTCGCCCTGCTTGCAGGCCTCGATGGTGGGCTTGAGCTGGCGCAGCGCCACGGTGCTGTCCATGAAGCGCTCGCGCCCCTCGGGGGCGCCGCGGCTGCCGGCGTAAGTGGTCTCGGCCAGTCGGCGCGCGGTGTCGCGCCGCTCGGTGCCCATGGGGTGCGAGGCGAACATGGTCTCGAGCACGCTGGGCTGGCGGGTGTGCCCGTCGACCAGCAGCTGGTGGAGCTGCACCATGCCGCTGGCCGGATAGCCGGCCTGCACCATGTAGCGCTGGCCCAGCGCGTCGGCCTCGCGCTCGTTGTCACGCGAGTAGCTGGAGAGCAGTGCGCTGGCGCCGATCTGCGCGCCCATGCCGATCAGCGGCGACCAGCGCGAGTCGCTGGTGGCTGCGCCCAGGGTGATGACCGCCACCTGCGCGGCCATGGCCTGACCCTGGCGCTGCGCGGCGTGGCGGGCATTCACATGAGCGAGCTCGTGCCCGAGCAGCGCGGCCAGCTCCGCCTCGTTCTGCATCTCGACCATGATGCCGCGGGTGACCCCCATGGCGCCGGCCGGGAAGGTGTACGCGTTGACATGGTTGGCGTTCAGCACGCGGTAGCTGTAGGGCATGTCGCGGCGGTGCACGCCGGCCTGTACCCGTCTGCCCACATCAGTCACATAGGCATTGACCGCCGGGATCTGCACCGCGCCGAGATCGCGCGAGAACTGATGGGGCGCCTGCTGCGCGTCCACGGAGCGCTCCTGCGCCTCGGTCAGGCCCACCAGGATGCGTTCACCGGTGACCGGGGAGGTGGTGCAGCCCTGCAGGGCCGCCGCGCCCGTGGCGGCGGCGAACAGCCAGAGCATGTCGCGGCGGGTGAGGCGGTTGGCCTGCAATCGGCGCGCGAAGGCGCTCGCCGCGAATCGGGAGTCGTGGGTCATGGCCACGGGCGTGCCTCCAGCCGGCGGATCAGGGACCGCTTCGGGCGGGCGGCATGAGCGCCGCGCCGGGATTGCCGGCAAGGCCGACCTGCGGCGGGCGCAGCACCGGATCGCCATGCATGCGGTTGTTCAGCTTGGCCTGGACGCACTGGCGCACGGTGTCGGCGCCCCCACTGACTGTCGCCTCCCTCGCGTCACGCACCACACAGTCGCGGGTGAACTGGGTGAGCAGCCCGCCCTTGGCGTCGTCTTCGAGCGCCGGATCCCCGGGCACCGGTGCCAGGATCACCGTCTCGCCGCCAAGCGGCGCGCCGCGGGCGAGCTCGTCGGCCAGGGCCGCCGTGCGGGCGCCCGGTGCGCATGCGGCGCCCGGCGCCCGGTGGCGGCTGCGCAGCACGCCTTCGTCGTTGGCGTTGGTCCAGCCCGCGGGTGGTGCGCCGGCCGCGGCGCTGCCGGCGTCGATCACCATGAACAGCTTGTCGGTGCGGCGCAGCAGTGGCTGCAGCATCTGGGCGAGCTCGGCGTGACTGAGGAAGCCTCCCCGTCCGCCCTCGTGCATCAGCAGCCCGGCCACGCAGGCGCCGCCGGCATCGGCCTGCTGGCTGCCCTGTGCCGCCAGGTGGATGAAGACCCGGTCGCCTTCGCGGGCGCGGCTGGCCAGCTCGAAGAAGGCCCTGCGCACCGCATCGACCGTGGCCTGGTCGTCGGTCAGCGCGCGGGTGCTGCGTGCCGGCACCTGCAGGCTCTGCGCGATCTGCAGCGCCGATTCCCGGTCGGCCGCGATGCCGGGCAGCGTGGGCACCTCCGGATCGGCATAGCGACCGACCGAGACCAGGAGGGCGTGCCGCGCGCCAGGGCCGCCCAGCGATCGGATGGTGAGCGCGACCGCCGAGCTGCCCTGCGCCGCACGACCGCTGGCCATGCCGGCCGCGCTCGAGGTGCCGGCCGGCATCTGCAGCGCGCCGGCGCGCACCCAGCCCTGCTGCCGACCGGACTCGACCAGCGCCCAGCCGCCCTCCAGGCTGATCACGGTGAGCTTCGCGCCGGCGCTCAGGTTGCTGATCACCGATGCGCTGGGCAGCTTGTCGGCGCGCAGCTCGATGGCGCGATTGGTGCTGACATTGTCGATGACGGCCGCTGCGGGCGCTGCGACGAGCGCGGCGAGCAGGCCGGCCAAGGCGGGGATCAGGGCTGACAGGCGGTTCATGAGGACGCCTCCTGGTGGGTGGTCGGGGAACTGCGGACAGCGGGCAGCCAGGCCGCCAGAGCGGCGGCGACCAGCGCGGTGCGATCGGCGATGTCCGGCAGGATCTGGCAGACACCCATGGTGCCACCGAGGCCGGTGATGCCCTGCTGGAGGGCCGGCGCGGCGGCGCGCAGCTGATCCGGTGGGCCGACCAGCGCGGCGAAGCGGCGGAACTCCGCCCAGTCGGCGCGGGATGTGCCGCCGCCGGGCAGCAGCAGACGGCAGTCAGGCGCGTGCCGCTCCAGCAGCGTCATCAGCCGGTTGTGACCGGCCTCGGTCCAGGCGGGTTCGGCCAGGATCGGTTGCAGTGCGATCGGTCTGCCATCCAGCACCGGCGCGCCGCACCAGTGGCGCCGGCGCAGACCGGCCCACAGCCTGACCACCGTCAGAAAGATGACCACCGAGCCGGTGGCCAGGTGCAGGTCGAGGAACACGCGCTCGGTGTGCAGGCTGGCGAAGCTGATGCCCAGCAGCACCGCCGGCATGGCGATCAGGGCGCCGTCGAGTACCGAGAGGCTGCGGTAGCGCACCAGCAGCGTGATGCCCACGCACATCAGCACGGCCAGCGCGCTCTGCGCCCAGGCCGGCAACTCGTCCAGGACGCGCTGGTTGAGTTCGTTGTCGATCAGGGTGGCCAGGGTGTCGACGCCGCCCTGGCGTGCCGACACCGCGGTGGGATGGAAGTCATGCAGGGCGGTGGCCGTGGCGCCGATCAGCACGATCCGGCCGCGAAACGAGGGCACCTGCGCCTGCGGTGTCTGGCCTTCGGCGAGATCGAAGACATCGGCGAAGGGCACATGCGGGTACTCCTGCGACACCTTGCGCCAGGCGACCAGTTCGCGTCGCGGGCTGGCTGCGGCGGCCCGCACCCGGTCCTCCCAGACCTGGGGCTGCAGGGACTTCAGCACCGCCAGCCCCATCGACTGCAGCACGCCCCCGTCGGCCAGCCGCTGAACCGGCTGGTGCCGGCGGATCACGCCATCGGGATCGGGATAGGCATTGGTGAGCCCCAGCGGTGCGCCCGCCACCGAGGCCAGGAAGGGCGGGATGAGGGCGACGGTGGCCGAGTCGCCCGCGGTGCCGGCCTGGGCCCAGAGCCCGGGCAGGGCCGGTCGACGGATCTCGCTGTTGCGGTCGGCGCTCTCGGGCAGGCGCACCACCGAGAAGTGGCTGTGCCGGCTGCGCGCCGCCGCCGCGTCGAAGGCGCTGTCGCCGCCCGGGCTGAGCCGGTCGGGGTCGGAGAACAGGATGTCCCAGACGATGGCCGCAGGCTGCTGCGACTCGATGTGGTCGAGCACCGTGGCGAGCGTGTCCCGTGGCCAGGGCCAGCGCCCGAACTCGCGGCCCATGCGCTCGAGGCTGGCCTCGTCGATGTCGACCACCACGATGCGGGGGTCAGGCGGGGCCGCGCGCAGCCGTGAGCGCACCATGAGGTCGTAGGTGGGCTCGGCCAGCCCGGTGCTCACATGCAGCAGGTGGTTGTCGAGCAGGATCCAGGCGCAGAAGGCGACCAGCAGCGTGCCGATGACCCGCGCCGAGCGCATCGCGCCCAGCCGGCTGAGGCGTGCCTGACCCTCGGTGACGGTGCGCTGCAGGAAGCCCATCGCGAAACTTTACCGCGCCGGGCACTAGAATCGGCTCATGGACACCCGAACCTCGCCCGTGCGCCTGCGCATCGAACGCGTGCGCGACAGCCTTCGCCAGCATGGCCTGCAGGCCCTGCTGGTGCCTTCCAGCGATCCGCATCTGTCGGAGTACCTGCCGCCGCGCTGGCAGGCCCGGCCCTGGCTGAGCGGGTTCACCGGCTCCATGGGCACCCTGGTGGTCACCCTCGAGCGTGCCGCGATCTTCGCCGACAGCCGGTACTGGGTGCAGGCCGCTGCCCAGCTCGCCGACACCGGCATCGAGCTCGTGAAGATCGCCAGCGGCGCGGCCGTGCACCACATCGACTGGCTGATCGCCCATACCCCGCCCGGGGCGGCGGTGGCGGTCGACGGCCAGGTGCTCGGCCTGGGCGCCGGCCAGCAGCTGCGCACCGCCCTGGACCGCGCCGGCCGCAGCCTGCGCACCGATCTCGACCTGATCGAGCAGGTCTGGCCCGATCGCCCCGGTCTGCCGCAGGCGCCGGTGTATGCCCATGCCGCCCCGCAGGCCACCGAGGGCCGGGCGGCGCGCCTGGCCCGCCTGCGCGCCGCCATGGCCGAGCGCGGCGCCACCCACCATGTGGTGAGCACGGTCGATGACATCGCGTGGATCACCAATCTGCGCGGCGCCGATGTCGAGTACAACCCGGTCTTTCTCGCCCACCTGCTGGTGGCGCCCGCACGGGCCACGCTGTTCGTCGGCGACGGCAAGGTCGATGCCGCGCTGCGCGCGGCGCTGGCCGCCGACGGTATCGAGGTGGCCGACTACGCCCGCGCCGCCGATGCGCTGGCGGCCCTGCCCCCTGACGCGGTGCTGCTGCTCGATCCGCGACGCATCACCCTGGGCCTGCGCGAACGCGTCCCGGCCGCGGTGAGCGTGGTGGAGGCGATCAACCCGAGCACGCTCGCCAAGAGCCGCAAGAGCGAGGCCGAGGCTGCCTTCGTGCGCGAGACCATGATCGAGGACGGCGTGGCGATGTGCGAGTTCTACGCCTGGTTCGAGCAGGCGCTCGCGCGCGGCGAGCGCATCACCGAGATCACCGTCGATGAGCGGCTGTCGGCCGCGCGCGCGCGCCGACCGGGCTTCGTGGGCCTGAGCTTTCCGGTGATTGCCGGCTTCAATGCCAACGGTGCCATGCCGCACTACCGCGCCGAGCCCGGCAGCGAGGCGCTCATCGCCGGCGACGGCCTGCTGCTCATCGACTCCGGCGGCCAGTACCTCGGTGGCACCACCGACATCACCCGGGTGTGGCCGGTGGGCCGCGTGAGCGCGGCCATGAAGCGCGACTACACCCTGGTGCTCAAGGGCACGCTCGGCCTGTCGCGGGCGGTGTTTCCGCGCGGCACCCTGTCGCCGATGCTCGACGCGCTCGCCCGAGCCCCGCTCTGGGAGCAGGGCCTCGACTTCGGACATGGCACCGGGCACGGCGTGGGCTACTTCCTGAATGTGCACGAGGGGCCGCAGAGCATCAGCAAGGCCATCCCCGAGGCTGCGATGGCCATGGAGCCGGGCATGATCACCTCGGTGGAGCCGGGCGTGTACCGCGACGGGCAATGGGGTGTGCGCATCGAGAACCTGGTGCTCAATGTGCCGGCCCGCACCCCCGAGGACGGGCCGCAGGGCAACCGCTTCGGCGAGATGCTGGCCTTCGAGACCCTCACGCTGTGTCCGATCGACACCCGCTGCATCGAGCGCTCGCTGCTGCGCGATGACGAGATCGACTGGCTCAACCGCTATCACGCCACGGTGCGCGAGCGCCTCGCGCCGCGCTGTCAGGGCGACGCGCTCGACTGGCTGCTGACCCGCACCGAGCCGATCGGCCGCGCGGGCTGATCGCGGCCGGCCTGCTCAGCCACGCGGGCCGAGCAGCGCGGCCAGTTCGGCGCTGATGCCCTGCCAGCGCGCGCCGTCGGGCCCGGCGGGCGCGGCGCCCGCGGCCGTGGCCAGCGCCTCGCGCATCATCTCGCCGCCGGCCTGCACATTGTCGATCAGCGGCACCGGCACCTGCGGCGCGAGGGAGGCCGCCATGCCCACCAGGGCCGCGCCGCCCAGGATCACCGAGTCGGCGCCGCTGCGGGTCGCGTCCTGGCAGGCGCGGGCGAGCAGGCGCAGCGCGCCGGGCGGATCGGCCGCGAGCTGGGCGCCGGTGAGGCTCACCAGCTCGATCTGCTGCAGCGAGCTTTCCAGGCCGAGCGCTCGCGCCAGCCGCTCCAGCATCGGTCGCCAGCGCACGCCGCCAGTCACGATCGCGAAGCGCCCCCGCCGCGCGGCCAGCCGCATCGAGGCTTCGGCCAGCCCGATCACCGGGCCCGGACAGAGCTCGCGCAGCGCGAACACGCCCGGGTCGCCGAAGCAGCCCACCAGGACGCCATCGGCACCCTCGCCGGCGCAGGCATAGGCGTCGAGTGCGGCGTGGCCGGCCACGCAGTAGGCGGCCTCGGAGGCGATGTAGTCGGCGCCGAAGCGGGCCGTGGTCAGGCGCAGCCGGTGGGCCGCACCGAGGGCCTCGGCGAGCGGCGGCGCGAGCCGGTCGGTGACCGAGGCGGTGGTGTTCGGGTTGATCAGCAGGACCTGGGCCATCACGGTCTCCGGCACGGCGGGCAGGCGCGCATTCTACGCAGCCGCCGCGGCACGGCCCATGTCGCAATCTGCGCGCCGGCGATGCGCGGTGACGGCGCGCGGGTATCGTATCCGGCTAACCCCGACACGATTGCGGAGCTCACGACGATGCCAGCGCTCGACGATCGCATGCCCATTCTGGTGGGCTGCGGCGACATCACCGACACCACCACGCCCGCCCTGGAGGCGCGCTCGCCCTATGACCTGATCGCGCAGGCCGGGCGCGTGGCGCTCGACGACACCGGTGCGCCCGGCATCGGTGGGGCGATCGACACCGTGGCCATGCTGCGCTCCTTTGCCGACACCTCGTGGCGCTTCGCCACGCCGCTGGGCTCGTCGAGCAACCCGCCGCGCAGCGTGGCCAACCGGCTCGACCTCAATGCCGCCCGGCACATCTACACCTATGCCGGCGGCAACATGCCGCAGTACCTGGTGAATCGCTTCGCGGAAGAAATCGCCGCAGGCGAAACCCGCGGGGTGCTGCTGTGCGGCGGCGAGGCCCTGCGCACCCAGCACGCCATCGAGCGCAACTCGCCGCCCGGCCTCTGGGCCGAGAGCCCGCGCGGCGAGCCCGAGCTCATCGGCGACTCGCGCCGCGGCTGGAGCGACCACGAAGAAAAGCACAACCTGCGCGCGGCCATCGCGATGTACCCGCTGTTCGAGAACGGCATCCGTGGTGCGCGCGGCCGCGATATTGCCACCCACATGCAGGCGATCGGCCGGCTCATGGCCGGCTTTGCCCGGGTGGCCGCGGCCAATCCGCTCGCCACCCGCCGCGAGGGCCATGACGCGCAGCGCCTGATCACGGTCGACGAGGAGAACCGCTGGATCGGCTTCCCGTATCCGCGTTTCCTGAACTCCAACGCCTTCATCGACCAGGCCGCGGCGGTGGTCATGACCTCGGTGAAGACCGCCCGCGAGCTTGGCATTCCCGAGCACAAGTGGGTGTTCCTGCATGGCTGCGCCGACGGTCACGACCACTGGTATGCCTCGGAGCGGGTCAACTTCCACTCCTCCCCGGCCATCCGTCTGGGCTCCCGGCTGGCCCTCGAGATGGCGGGCCGGCGTATCGAGGACTTCACCTTCCTCGATCTCTACAGCTGCTTCTCGTCGGCGGTGGAGATCGGCTGCCAGGAGATCGGTCTGGCCGAGGACGACCCGCGCGGGCTCACCGTGACCGGGGGGCTGCCTTTCTTCGGCGGCCCCGGCAACAACTATGTCACCCACTCCATCTCCGAGATGGTGCGGCGGGTGCGGTCGCGCCCGGGCAGCTTCGGGCTGGTCACCGCCAATGGCAACTACGTCACCAAGCACTCGTTCGGCGTGTACTCGACCACGCCGGTGCAGGGCCGCTGGCAGCGCCAGAGCCCCTCGGTGCTGCAGGCCGAGCTCGACGCCCTGCCCAAGGCGCCCTTCAACGAGACGCCCAGCGGCGCCGCGCGCATCGAGACCTACATGGTGATGCACGGCCGGCGCGGCCCGGAGTGGGGCGCGGTGTTCGGCCGGCTCGAGTCCACGGGCGAGCGTTTCCTGGCCAATCCGCCGGCCGATCCGGCGGTGCTGTGGGATCTGCAGAACCGCGAGGGCCTGGGCCGCCCCGGCACGGTCAGCCAGGTCGATGGGCGCAACGTGTTCATGCCCGCGGGCTGAAGCGCATCGGGGCAGGCGCACCGCCTGCCCAGCGCTGCTGGCCGTCCGTCCAGAGGCCCCTGCAGCGCCCCCGGGGCGGGCCGAAAGCCCGGTATCGGCCTTCCGCCGGACGAGTCTTCCCCGCCCATGATCCCCTCCAGAAAAGCCGTTCTCCCGTCGGGCAAGACGCCCTGGCGGGCCGCCAGCGCCTCCCGGGCGATCGCGCTCCGGCGTCGAGGCTTCATCAAGCGGCCACCGCGGCCGGCCTCGCTGCAGCGCCTGTTCGCGCTGTCGCCAACCGGCATGCTGGTGGTGCGTCTGCGCGACGGCCGCATCCTGGACGCGAACCGCGCGCTCCTCGACCTTCTCGCCTGCACCCGCGAGCAGCTCGCGCAGGCCGGGCCGAGCGTGATCGCGCTGGGTTCCTGGCTCGAGGATGACTCGGTGCAGCGGGCGCTGATGCAGTCCACCGGCGTGATCGGCCCGGTGGAGCGCGAACTGCTGGCGCTGGACGGCACACGGGTCAGTGCGCTGATCACCGGCGCCTGCATCGAGGATCCGAACGACGGCCAGGTGATCTGGGCCACCGTGCAGGACCTTGGCCAGCGCCGGGCGC
Organism: Quisquiliibacterium sp.; assembly: GCF_982640115.1. Classification (NCBI taxonomy): domain Bacteria; kingdom Pseudomonadati; phylum Pseudomonadota; class Betaproteobacteria; order Burkholderiales; family Burkholderiaceae; genus Quisquiliibacterium; species Quisquiliibacterium sp. Next base: position 9,117 of record NZ_CEXFHW010000123.1, read on the forward strand.
GCGAGCGCGAGCTGGTCAGTGCAGCGCGCAGCGATCCGCTCACCGGGTTGGCCAACCGGCTGGTGCTGCGCGAGCGGCTCGAGGCCTCGCTGCGGGCGCTGCGGCTCGATCCCGCCCGCCGCTTCGCGGTGCTGTTCATCGACTTCGACCGCTTCAAGCAGGTCAACGACACGCTCGGCCACCAGGCTGGCGATCAGATGCTGCGCGAGATCGCCGAGCGGCTGCGCCGCAATCTGCGCGCCAGCGATTTCGATCCCAACTCCAACACCGGCAGTCTGGTGGCGCGACTCGGCGGTGACGAGTTCGTGCTGCTCGCCCGTGTGAATGGCGAGGGCGCCGCCCAGTCGCTGGCCCGGCGGCTGCTGGCTGCGCTGGCGCCACCCTTCCAGCTCGGTGGCCGCGAGGTCCAGGCTGCGGCGAGCATCGGCATCGTGCTGGCCGATCAGGGCAGCGCCAGCGCGGAGCATCTGTTGCGCGATGCCGATGTGGCGATGTACGAGGCCAAGCGGGCCGGCGGCAGCTGCTCGGTGGTGTTCGACGGGCCGATGCGCCGACGCGGTGAACGCCGGCTGATGCTGCAGACCTCGCTGGTGCATGCGATGAACAGCGGGCAGATCTCGCTGGCCTACCAGCCGGTGATCGACCTGTCCTCGGGTGCGATCGTTGCGGTCGAGGCGCTGGCGCGCTGGCGCCACCCGCGGCTCGGCGACGTCTCACCCGGGGAGTTCATCCCGATCGCCGAGGAGTCCGGCCTGATGCTCTCCCTGGGCGACTGGGTGATCCGCGAGGCGAGCCGCCAGTTCATGCAGTGGCGATCGCAGCTCGGCACGCAGGCGCCCGCGCGGGTCAGCGTCAATCTGTCTCGGGTGCAGCTCGAGGCGGCGGGCGCGCTGCGCGACCGGGTCACGGCGGTGATGGCCGAGACCGGCATCCCGCCGGCCTGCCTGCAGTTCGAGGTGAGCGAGCGCGAGGCGCGGCTGGATGCCGGCAGCTGGCGCGCGGCGCTCGACGGCCTGCGCGCGGCCGGCGTGGGCCTGGCTCTGGACGACTTCGGGACCGGTGCCACCTCGATGGGCCATCTGCGCGAGCTGCCCTTCGACCAGGTGAAGATGGACCACTCCTTCCTGGCGGCGATGGAGACCGACCCGGGCGTGAGCGGCATGGTGCGCGGCACGCTCTCGATGTTCAGCAGCCTGGGCCGGGTCTGTGTGGCCGAGGGGGTGGAGAGCGCCTCGCAGGCCGAGATGCTGCTTGCCCTGGGTTGCCGCTACGCGCAGGGCTACCACCTCGGCCGTCCGATGGCCGCCGAGCCGCTGTTCGGGCGCATCGCCCAGCTCAGCCCGGTCTGAGATCAGCCCTGGGGATCGGTAAGCAGGAAGTGGCCGCGTGACACGGTGATCGGGTAGTCGGGGCTGCGCTGCCAGCAGCGCACCAGCACCATGGCCACCCGCGCGCCCAGCCGCACCACCTCGCAGCTGGCGAAGGTCTCCTCGGGGCGGCCCGCCCGCAGGTAATCGATCGCGAAATCGATGCTCTTGGGCAGCTTGCTGCCGCGCAGGGTGCGCGCCAGGTGCAGGATGGCCGCGCTCTCCGAGAACCCTGCGATCACCCCGCCGTGGATGGCCGGCAGCCGCGGGTTGCCGATGATCTTGTCCTGGTAGGGCATGCGGTAGAGCGGCTGCCCGTCCTGAAGGGATTCATGCAGCCCGAGATAGCGCAGATAGGGCACCGGCGACTCGGCCATCACCGGTTCGCTGGCCGGCGGGGCCTGCCAGGTGCTCGGCGCTGGCTCGGCGGGCGCCGATGACACCGAGATGCCCCCGGGTGTGGCCGGGCGGGTACCGGCCGGGGTGGACAGCATGAAGGCGGCCTGGGCGGTGGCGATCGGCTGGGTGCGTTCCTCCTGCCAGACCTCGGCGCGAATGAAGGCGACGCTGCGGGTCAGCCGATAGACATGGGCATCACAATGGGTGTCCTGTCCGGGACCACCGGGGCGCAGGTAGTCCATGCGCAGATCGAGCGTGGCATAGGGCACCTTGCGGTCAACGGCGGTGCCCACCGCCAGGCCGCAGGCCGAGTCGGCCAGCACGGTGATCGGGCCGGGGTGCATGAGCCCGCGGGCGGGGTCGCCCAGCCAGTCGGCACGGGCCGGCAGCATCATGCCGCCGATGCCGGGCTCGACCCGGGTGACGCGCATGCCGATATCGCGCATGTGGGGGGTGCGCGAGACGTACTTTTCGGTGAGGGCTTCTAGGTCGGGTTGCATGAGCGGGATTTTCGCACCGTTCGCGGGGTGAGGCGGTGGGGTTTCGGCAAGGGCGGTGCGGCCGGGTTCAGTGCGCACTGGGCAGCGAGGCGGGAGATGTCCGCCGGGATGCGGTCGAGTCCAAAGTCCCGATCGCGCAATGCAAGTGAGTCCATGCTCTCGCACGAGCCTTCGTCCCGTGGGGCCTCGATCAAGCTGACCTGGGGCATGCGACGGCAACCGATCGTCGCCTGCTGATCGTCGAATACCGCCCCGCCCGCTCGCCCGATCTCCGAGCGCCCGATGTCCCTCCTGATCAGCGCCCGAACGGCCGCGTGATCGCCGAGATCAGGGCTGCGCCGAAACCGCCGCGGCCCTGCCCGGCATTGCCGGTGGCCCCGGCGGCGGGCGCGGCCGGGTTGGCTGGCACGCTGCTCGCCGCTGGCGCTGCCTCGACCTGACGACGCACCGGCTCCGCGCTGGAACGGGCCGGCTGGCTGCGCGAGCCCTGGGGGCCGCGTGCCGACGGGCCCTGAGGTCCGCGCGCCGATTGGGCGCCGCGGGGCGGATTGCCCCGACCGCCGCGCCGCTCGCCCGGATGGGCGCTGCCGCTCTCGGCATGGCCACCGTTGCCCGACGGCATACG
>NZ_CEXFHW010000124.1:0-11850 GCF_982640115.1 Quisquiliibacterium sp.
CCCACCGCCGGCGCGCCGCCGCATGACTGGCTCACCGGCACCGGCGGGTCCATCGGCTTTGCCATGCCGGTGGCCGTGGGCGCGGCCATCGCCGCCCCCGATCGCCGGGTGGTGGTGCTCGAGGGCGACGGCAGCGGCATGTACACCCTGCAGGCGCTCTGGACCATGGCCCGCGAGGGGCTCAATGCCACGGTGGTGGTGTTTGCGAACCGGGCCTACCAGATCCTGCGCGGCGAGTTCCTCGGCGTGGGCGCGGGCGAACCCGGCCCGCGCGCCTCGCAGATGCTCTCGCTGGATTCCCCGGCGCTCGACTGGCTTTCGCTCGCCCGCGGCATGGGCGTGTCGGCCACCCGCGCCGACAACCTCGGCGACTTCGCGCAGCAGTTCGCGCGCTCGGTCGCCACGCCCGGCCCCACGCTGATCGAGCTGGTGATCTGAGCGCCCGCCCCGATCCCTGGCTGGTGCCACGCGAGGCGATGCGATCCCATGCCTGATGCCCACCGGCGCGTGGCCCTGGTGGCCGGCGCCACCGGCCGCTTCGGCGAGGCCCTGCTCAACCGCGTGCTCGCCGATGGCGACTATGCCGAGGTGGTGGCGCTCGCCCAGGCGCCGATGTCGCTCGGCGTGCGCGGCCTGGCACTCGCGCCCCTGCACGACCTGCCGCCGGTACACGATGCCTTCGTGGCGGTGGCCGCGCCCGGCGCCCCGGCCCGCTCGTTCCATGGCCGTGATGCCGCCTGGATGGCCGTGGAGCCGTCGCGTCTGCTGGCCGTGGCCGAGGCAGCCTGCGCCGCCGGTGCGCGCCGCCTGGTGCTGGTCTCGCCCACGCCCGTCTGGCAGCAGATGGGCGGCCTGCGCGCCGGGCTGGCGGGCGAGGCCGAGCTTGCCCTGGCGGCGCTGCCGCTGACCTCGCTCACCGTGCTGCGACCGGTGATCGAGGCCGGCGGCCGGGCCATGGGCTGGGTGGAACGGGTGGCGAGCATCTACACCAGCCTCCAGATGCTCGCCATGCCGCGCTCGATGCCGGTGCTGCGCAGCGAGGAACTCGCCCGCTGCGCCGTGGCCGCCATGCGCCGCGCCCGCGACGGCGTGAGTGTCCTCGGCGCAGATAGAATCCCGGCACTGCTGGCGCCGGTCACTCACCCTGCCGACCCCTCGGATCCCACCGCGCCAGAGGCGGCTCCCCGCCCGTCTGCCGCCGATCTACCCCGAAAGAGCTCCCCATGACCGCTGCCGTTGCCAACGACACCTTCCTGCGGGCCCTGCGCCGGGAACCCACCGAACACACCCCGGTGTGGCTGATGCGCCAGGCTGGCCGCTACCTGCCGGAATACAACGCCACCCGGGCACGGGCCGGCAGCTTCCTCAACCTGTGCAAGAACCCCGAGCTCGCCTGCGAGGTCACGCTGCAGCCGCTGGCCCGCTATCCGCTGGACGCGGCCATCCTGTTCTCCGACATCCTCACGGTGCCCGATGCCATGGGCCTGGGGCTGTACTTCGCCGAGGGCGAGGGCCCGCGCTTCGAGCGGCCGGTGCGTGACGAGGCGGCAGTCGCCCAGCTCGCGGCGCCCGACCCCAACGAGTCCCTGCGCTATGTGATGGACGCGGTGCGCACCATCCGTTCGGCGCTGGGTGGCAAGGTGCCCCTGATCGGATTCTCGGGCAGCCCCTTCACCCTGGCCTGCTACATGGTCGAAGGCGGCGGCAGCGATGACTTCCGCCAGATCAAGACCATGCTGTACCGCCGCCCCGACCTGCTCCACCGCATCCTCGAGGTGAATGCCCAGGCGGTGGCCGACTACCTGAACGCACAGATCGAGGCCGGCGCGCAGGCGGTCATGATCTTCGACTCCTGGGGCGGCGCCCTGGCCGACGGCGCCTTCCAGGCGTTCTCCCTCGCCTACACCCGGCGCGTGCTGCGGGCGCTGCGCCTCGAGCGCGACGAGGGCGGGGTCAAGGTGCGGGTGCCGACCATCGTGTTCACCAAGGGCGGCGGCCTGTGGCTGGAGCAGATCGCCGGTGCCGGCTGCGATGCGGTCGGGGTCGACTGGACCATGAACCTCGGCCAGGCCCGGGCGCTGGTGGGCGATCGCTGCGCGATCCAGGGCAATCTCGATCCCATGGTGCTCATGGCCGGCCACGAGCAGGTGCGGGCTCAGGCGCTGAAGGTGCTCGAAAGCTTCGGCCCGCCCAGCCCTGGCCACGCCCACATCTTCAACCTCGGCCACGGCATCTCGCAGTTCACCCCGCCCGACCATGTCCACACCCTGGTCGAGACGGTGCACCAGTACAGCCGCGAGATGCGCCGGCGCGGCGCAAGCGCGTCCTCCCTGTAGCGCTCGGGCTGCGCCGCGGGTCGCCCGAGCCGCGGCATCGGCCGCCGGGCTCCGCGGGGCGGCTGCCGCTTTGCCGCGTCCGGGCCGGGGTCCGATCGGAACAAGGCGGAGGTGCTTGCCGTCTGACACCCGGCCGCGTCATCCACCGGCATGACGCGATCCGACCCCGATTTCCGCGGCCCAGGCGCTGAAATCGCCTTGACTTATGCACACTTGACGAGGCTGCTCAAATGTGCGTTCCAGCCCTCGCCTGTCATCGAACCGTGATTTTGCAACTCATTGATTCAGAACGACTTTTTCTCAGATCAAAAACCGTGCAACGAACCCGTCATCAAGGATTGGCGCGGGTTTCCGGGCGGTCGGGCCGGGTTGGCCACAGTTTTATCCACAGGTTCTGTGAACGACCCGAAAAACCCTTAATGACCTCGCGCGTTAGGGGTCGAACTTAAAGTGGAGTCTAGCTTTTGAGTGCGGCCGCAAGCCCTCCTGCCTACGCCCGGGTGCTGCTCGACCTGCCGGTGGGCGAGGCTTTCGACTACCGGCTCGGCCCCGATCAGGTGCCGCCGGCGGTGCCCGGCGCCTGGGTGGTGGTGCCCTGGGGGAGCGGGCAGCGGGTCGGTCTGGTGGCCTCGGTGGGGTCGTCCACCGAGCTGGATGAGGAGCGGGTGCGCGAGGTCACCGAGGTGCTGGCCGACGCGCCGGTGCTGCCTGCCGACTGGTTCGCCTTCCTGGGTTTTGTGGCTGGCTACTACCACCGCACGCTGGGTGAGGTTGCCCTGCCGGCGCTGCCCAAGCGGCTGCGCACGCCGCCTGCCGCCCGCGCCCGTGGATCGGTGTTCGCCCGGCTGCGGCGCCGGCCGCTCGGACACGAGGCCGACAGGCAGGACACCGCCCGAGCCGGCGCGGCAGACGCCCAGGCCCCTGCCCCCGCCGGTGCGGCGCACCTCCAGACCCCTCGTCGCCCCGAGGCTCCACCCACCCTGAACCCGCACCAGCAGGCCGCGCTCGCCGGGCTGCGCGAGGCGTCGGGCTTCCGGGTCTCGCTGCTGCACGGGGTCACCGGCAGCGGCAAGACCGAGGTCTACCTGCACTGGCTGGCCGAGGTGCTGGCCGGCCGGCCCGACGCCCAGGCGCTGCTGCTCGTGCCCGAAATCGGCCTCACCCCCCAGCTGACCGGCCTGCTGCGGGCGCGGTTTGCCGGCGTGCCGCTGGCCGTGCTGCACAGCGAACTGCCCGACGCCGAGCGCGCCGCCCACTGGCTGGCGGCGGTCGAGGGTCGGGCGCGGCTGGTGGTGGGCACCCGGCTGGCGGTGCTCACCCCGCTGCCAGGCCTGGCCGCGATCGTGGTCGACGAGGAGCACGACGCTTCGTTCAAGCAGCAGGAGGGCGTGCGCTACTCCGCCCGCGACATGGCGGTGGCGCTGGCCGCCCGCCGCGACATTCCGGTGGTGCTCGGCTCGGCCACCCCCTCGCTGGAAAGCTGGCGGGCGGCCCAGACAGGCCGCTACCGCCTGCTCAGCCTGCCCGACCGGGTGCATGCCGGCGCCTGGCCGCGGCTGCGCCGCATCGACCCGCGCCGCCAGGCGATGGTCCATGGGCTGGCCCCCGACACCCGCCAGGCGATCAGCGATGCCCTGGCCCGGGGCGAGCAGGCGCTGGTGTTCATGAACCGACGCGGCTTCGCGCCGGTGCTCCACTGCGAGGCCTGCGGCTGGTTGAGCGCCTGCGAGCACTGCGCCGCCTTCCGGGTTCTGCATCGGGATGGCGGTGGCGCCGGAGCGCCCGCCCGCTACCGCCTGCAGTGCCATCACTGCGGCGGCCAGTCACGGGTACCGCGAGCCTGCCCGGGCTGCGGCAATGTCGATCTCGGCCCGCTCGGGCGCGGCACCCAGCGTCTGGAGGATGGCCTGCGCGAGCTCTATCCGCAGGCCCGCATCGCCCGGCTCGACCGCGATGTCGCCCGCCATCGCGGCGCGGCGGGCGAGGTGATCGCCGCCGCCCACCGCGGCGAGGTCGACATCCTGGTCGGCACGCAGATGCTCGCCAAGGGCCATGACTTCCAGCGCCTGAGCTGCGTGGTGGTGGTCGACGCCGACAGCGGCCTGTTCTCGGCCGACTTCCGTGCGCCGGAGCGGCTGTTCGCGCTGCTGATGCAGGTGGCCGGGCGCGCCGGCCGGGCCGGCCTGGCCAGCGAGGTGCTGATCCAGACCCGGTTCGGCCAGCATCCGCTGTTCGACGCGCTCGCCCGCCATGACTTCGCCGCTTTTGCCGACGCGCAGCTCGCCGAGCGCCATCAGGCCGGGCTGCCGCCCTTCATGCACCAGGCGCTGATGCGGGTCGAGGCCCGCCAGCTCGACACCGCCCTGGCTTTTCTCGGCCAGGCCCGCGAGCTGGCTGCCGACCCGCCGGCCGGCCTGACCCTGTTCGATCCGGTGCCCATGCCGATGGCCCGGCTGGCCGGGCGCGAGCGTGCCCAGCTGCTGCTCGAGGCGCCTGCGCGCGCGCCGCTGCACGCCTTCCTGCGCGAGTGGCTGCCCGCCGTGGCCAGCCTGAAGGGCGCGGTACGCTGGCAGATCGAGATCGACCCCCTGGAAATCTGAGCCCATGGCCAACCCGGTCACCCCCCTGAATCCCGCCCAGCGCGAGGCCATCCGCTACCTTGACGGCCCCTGCCTGGTGATCGCCGGCGCCGGCAGCGGCAAGACCCGCGTCATCACCCACAAGATTGCCCACCTGGTGGATGCCGGCATCCAGCCCTCGGCCATCGCGGCCATCACCTTCACCAACAAGGCCGCCCAGGAGATGCAGGAGCGCCTCGCCGCGCTGGTCCGCCTGCCCGAGCGCGAGCGCCCGCTGGTGAGCACCTTCCACTCGCTGGGCGTGCAGATCGTACGCAGCGAGGCCCGCGCGCTGGGTCTGAAGCCTTCCTTCTCCATTCTCGATGCCGACGACGCCACGGCGATCGTGCAGCAGGCCCTGGCCACCACCGACCGCCAGCTGCTGCGCGCGGTGGTCTCGCGCATCTCGCTCTGGAAGAACGCCATGGTCGACCCGGCGCAGGCGCTCGCCCAGGCGCGCGGCGAGCCCGACACCTCGGCGGCGCTGGCCTATCGCGAGTACGCGGCCACGCTGTCGGCCTACCAGGCGGTCGACTTCGACGACCTCATCCGGCTGCCGGTGCAGCTGCTGCGCGACGACCCGCAGGCCGCGCAGCGCTGGCGCGAGCGGCTGCGCTACCTGCTGGTCGACGAGTACCAGGACACCAACGCCAGCCAGTACGAGCTGCTGCGCCTGCTGGCCGGGCCGCGCGCCGCCTTCACCGCGGTGGGCGACGACGACCAGTCCATCTACGGCTGGCGCGGCGCCACGCTGGAAAACCTCGAGCGCCTGGGCCGCGACTACCCGTCGCTGCGGGTGATCAAGCTCGAGCAGAACTACCGCTCCTGCCTGCATGTGCTGCAGGCCGCCAACCGGCTGATCGCCCACAATCCCAAGCTGCACGAGAAGACCCTCTGGTCCGAGCTCGGCCCGGGCGATCCGGTCACGGTGGTGGCCTGCGACGACGACGAGCAGGAGGCCGAGTCGGTGGCCGCCCGGCTCTCGGCCCACCGCTTCGAGCGGCGCGGCCACTGGGCCGACTACGCGGTGCTCTACCGCGGCAACCACCAGGCGCGGGTGCTCGAGCAGGCGCTGCGCAAGGAGAAGATCCCGTATGTGCTCTCGGGCGGGCAGAGTTTCTTCGAGCGCAGCGAGATCCGCGACCTGCTCGCCTGGCTGCGCCTGCTGGCCAACGACGAGGACGACCCCGCCTTCATCCGCGCGGTGACCACCCCGCGACGCGGCGTGGGCACGGCCACCCTCGCAGCCCTCGGTGAGTACGCCGGCCAGCGGCAGCGGCCGATGTTCGCCGCGCTCTTCGAGAGCGGGCTCGAGGCCCGTCTGGCGCCCCGCCAGCTCGCGCCCTTGCGCGAGTTCGGCGCCTTCATCAACCGCATGGCCGCGCGCGCCACCCGCGAGCCGGCCGCGCCGGTGCTCGACGACCTGATCGCGGCCATCGGCTACCGCGCCCACCTTTTCGATGCCGCCGACGAGAAGCAGGCCGCCGCGCGCTGGACCCATGTCACCGACTTCCTCGACTGGGTGAAAAAGCGCGCCGACGAGGACAAGGCCACGCTCGCGCAGGTGGCCCAGAGCGTGGCCCTGCTCTCGCAGCTCGACCGGCGCGACGAGGACCTGGATGCCGTGCGCCTGTCCACCGTGCACGCTGCCAAGGGCCTGGAGTTCGGCCATGTGTTCGTGGTGGGCTGCGAGGAGGGCATCCTGCCGCACCAGGGCGGCCTGGAGGGCGAGGAGCCCGATGCGTCCGAGGCCGATGCCGATCCGGCCTGGCGGGCGCGCATCGAGGAGGAGCGGCGGCTGATGTATGTGGCGGTGACCCGGGCGCGCCGCAGCCTCACGCTGAGCTGGTGCGCGCGTCGCCGTCGCGGGCGCGACGCGGTGCGACGCGAGCCCTCGCGGTTTCTGACGGAGATGCAGCTGGAGGCGAGGCCGCCGGCGCGGCAGACCGATCAGGCCGATGCCCGTGCGCGGCTGGCGGCGCTTCAGGCCTTGCTTGCCCGGCCGGGCAAGCCGCCGGGGGCCGGCTGAGCGCGAGGTCGAGGCGGGCGGGCGGGCTGCCGGCCTCGACAGGCGCAGAGCGCTTACTTCTTGGCGTCTTCGGCGGGCGCCGGGGCCTTGGGTTCGGCGAGCTTGCCGCCGCTGCCGTTGGCCATGTAGACCACCGCGCGACCGATCTCGATGTCCTCGAAGTCGCCGCCGCCCTGGGCAGCCATGGCGCCCTTGCCCTTGAGCGCGGAGTTCAGCAGCGCGTCATAGCCGGTCTTGATGCGCGCCGCCCAGGCGCCGGCATCGCCGACCTTGGGTGCGCCCGCCGCGCCCACCGCGTGGCAGGCCGAGCACTGGGCCTTGTAGACCTCTTCGCCGGCGCGCAGCGCCTTGGCGCCGCCCGCGCCCTTGAGCTCGAAGCGGGCCACCGGCTGGATGCGGGCCTCGGTGGCCTCGGGGGTGAGGGCGTTGTTGCCCGAGCCGCCGCGGTCGCCGGCACCCACATACTTGACCAGCAGCACGATGATCAGGATGGGCACCACGAAGGACAGCACCACCGCGGTGATCAGCTGCTTCGGGGTCTTGATGAAGGTTTCGTGTTCGGCGGCGCTCATTGGCTTTCCTCGGGGAGGGCCCGGTTCGTCAAAACCTCTGATTGTAGCCGCTGAAGCGCGGCCAGCGGATCAGAAGCCGCGGAAGCTGGCAATGGCCGACACCGGCTCGCGCTCGGTCTGCAGCCGGTTGATCGCCGCATCGGGATCGGCGTGGCCCAGCGCCATGCCGCAGATCACGCCCTCGGTCTCGGGCAGGCCCAGGGTGCGCGCGATCACCTCGTGGAAGCGCGAGAACGCCTGCTGCGGACAGGTGTCCAGCCCGCGGCCGCGAGCCGCCACCATCACGTTCTGCATGAACATCGCGCAGTCCATGTAGCCGCCGGTGCGCATCATCTTGTCCATGGTGAAGATGATCCCCACCGGCGCATCGAAGAACACATAGTTGCGCGCGCTCTGCTCGCGCATGCGCTCGGTGTCGCCCTTGCCGATGCCCAGCAGCCCGTACATGTCCCAGCCGATCTTGCGCCGGCGGTCGACATACGGCGACACCCACTGCGCCGGGTAATAGGGGAAGGGCTCGGTGTACTTCGTGGCGGCATCGGGCTCGGCGAACGCGGCCAGCACGGCACGGCTGAGTTCGGCCTTGGCCTCGCCGGCCAGCACATGCATCTTCCAGGGCTGGATGTTGGTGCCCGACGGCGCGCGGCTGGCCACCGCCAGGATCTCGGCCACGGTCTCGCGCGGCACCGGCGTGGGCAGGAAGGCGCGCACGGAGCGGCGGGTGGTGATGGCGGCATCAACGGCGGCGCGGGTCTGGTCGGGGTCCATGCGGTGTTTTCCGGGTGGCTGAGAGCGGCAATCCACGCAAGATACCGCAGGCCTGCGGGGCGCCCGCCGCGCCCGGCCGCGCTTGGACGGGTTCCTGAAATCCGGGTATCCTCGCCGTCTTCTCTCGGGGGGCGGTCATCACGCGCTCCCCGCTACGCGCCCGTAGCTCAGGGGATAGAGTATTGGCCTCCGAAGCCAAGGGTCGCAGGTTCGATTCCTGCCGGGCGCGCCACCTTCTGCCACTCAGGCCACATTGCGCTGCCGCCCCTCCCAGTGGGGCTCGCGCAGCTTCGTCTTGAGAATCTTGCCCGCGCCCGACAGCGGCAGCGCGTCCACGAAGGCCACGCTGCGCGGGCACTTGTAATTGGCGATCAGTGTCTTGCAGTGGGCCATGATCTCGTCGGCGCTGGCGCTGTGCCCGGGCTTGAGCACGATCACCGCATGCACCGCCTCGCCCCAGCGCTCGCTGGGAATGCCGATCACCGCGCACGAGGCCACCGCGGGATGCCGGCCCACCGCGTTCTCGACCTCGGCCGAATACACATTCTCGCCGCCGGTGATGATCATGTCCTTCACCCGGTCGACCACGAACACGAAGCCGTCCTCGTCCATGTAGGCGGCGTCGCCGGTGTGCATCCAGCCGCCGCGCAGCGCGGTGGCGGTGAGCTCGGGCTTGTTCCAGTAGCCCTGCATCACGCCGGGGCCGCGCACGCAGACCTCGCCCACGGTGCCGCGGGGCACCTCGTTGTCGTCGGCATCGACGATGCGCACCTCGGCGGTGAGCGTGGCCCGCCCGCCCGAGCGCATCTTGCCGGCCTTCTGGCCCTCGGCGGTGTGGTACCAGGCCGGCAGGATGGTGGCGCAGGGCGAGAGCTCGGTCATGCCGTAGGCCTGGGCGAAGCCGGCGTTCGGGAAGGCCTCCAGTGCCCGCTTCATCACCCCCTCGCTGATCGGCGAGGCGCCGTAGAGCACCTGACGCAGGGCGCGGGTGTCGTACTGCTTCAGATCGGGATGGTCGACCAGCATCTGGATCATGGTGGGCACCAGCAGCATCTGCGAGGCGCCCTCGTTCTGGATGCTCTCGAGCACGCCGGTGGGCGTGAACGAGGGCACGAACACCGTGGTGTTGCCCAGGTTCATGCTGGCGAGCATGGCTGCCCCGTTGGCGAGGTGGAACATCGGCGCGGCGAACAGCGTGATGCCACCCGGCATCACGATGCCCTCGGCCACATTCGAGATCGCGTTCGAGGCGAGATTCAGGTGGGTGAGCATCACCCCCTTGGGAAAGCCGGTGGTGCCGCCGGTGTAGAAGATGCCGGCGAGGTCGTCGCCCGAGCGCATCGCGTCGGGCACCGGCGCGGCCTCGGCGATCAGCGCCTCGGTGCTGCGCATGCCCGCCGGGGTGTCGCCCTTGCCCCAGTAGAGCACGGTGAGCGGCACCCGGGTCTGGGCACGCAGGGTCTCCACCACGCCGGCGAAGGCATCATCGACGATCAGGATGCGGGTGTCGCAGTCGTCGAGCGAATAGGCCACCTCGGCCGCGCTCCAGCGGATGTTCACCGGATTGACCACCGCCCCCGCCCACCAGGTGGCGTAGTAGTACTCGAGGTAGCGGTCGGCGTTCATCGCCATCATGGCCACCCGGTCGCCGGGCTTCACGCCCAGGGCCTGCAGCGCGCCGGCCAGGCGCGCCACCCGGTCGCCGAACTGCGTCCAGGTGTGTTCGCGGCCCTGGAAGCGCGTGGCGATGCCGCGCGGCTTCTGCTGGATGGTCCGGTGCAGCGACTGGGTGAGGTTGAAGCTCGTCATGGCGCCCTCGGCGTTCGGCTGGAAACCTGATCATGCCAGCGTCGGCGCCACGCCGTTGCGCGGCATCGCGTTTGCCGATACCGTCGCCGCTGCATTGCGGCAGCCCCTGCCGCCGGTCCATCGCATCCCCCAGGAGACACCATGAACACCGCCATCTCGCTCGAGCAGGCCGCCGTCGCCTATGCCGGCTACGAAGACCTCTGCCTCTACATCGACGGGGAATTCCTCAAGGGCGGCGGCCGCCGCGAGCAGGATGTCTTCGACCCCGCCACCGGCAAGGCCTTCGCCAGGCTGCCGCATGCCACCCGCGCCGACCTCGATCGGGCCCTGAACGCAGCGCAGCGCGCCTTCCAGACCTGGCGCCACAGCTCGCCGCTGGAGCGCAGCCGCATCCTGCGCAAGGTGGCCGAGCTCTCGCGTGAGCGGGCCAAGGACATCGGCCGCAACATCACCCTCGACATGGGCAAGCCGGTGGCCGAGGCCGTGGGCGAAGTGGTGTCCTGCTCGGAGCACTGCGAGTGGCATGCCGAGGAATGCCGGCGCATCTACGGTCGGGTGATCCCGCCGCGCCTGCCCAATGTGCGCCAGATGGTGCTGCGCGAGCCCATCGGCGTGTGCGCCGCCTTCACGCCCTGGAACTTCCCCTACAACCAGGCCATCCGCAAGATCGCGGCGGCCATCGGCGCGGGCTGCACCATCGTCATCAAGGGCCCCGAGGACGCGCCCAGCGCGGTGGTGGCCATTGCGCGCATGTTCCACGAGGCCGGCCTGCCTCCGGGCGTGCTCAACCTGGTCTGGGGCGTGCCGGGCGAGGTCTCCGAATACCTGATCAAGTCGCCGATCGTGCGCAAGGTCTCGTTCACCGGCTCGGTGCCGGTGGGCAAGCAGCTCGCCGCGATGGCCGGCGGGCACATGAAGCGCGTCACCATGGAGCTCGGCGGCCACTCGCCGGTGATCGTCTTCGATGACGCCGAGATCGACCGCGCCTGCGACCTGCTGGTGGGCTTCAAGTTCCGCAATGCCGGCCAGGTCTGCGTGTCGCCCACCCGCTTCTACATCCAGGAGAAGGCCTTCGACCGCTTCGTCGCCCGCTTCATCGAGAAGACCCGCGAGGTCAAGGTGGGCTCGGGTCTGCAGGCCGATGTGCGCATGGGGCCGCTCGCCCATGACCGCCGGCTGCCGGCGATGGCGCAGTTCATCGACGATGCCCGCGCCCGCGGCGGGAAGGTGGAGGTCGGCGGCGAGCGGCTGGGCGAGATCGGCAACTTCTTCGCGCCCACCGTGCTCACCCATGTGCCCGACGACAGCCTGGTGATGACCAGCGAGCCCTTCGGCCCGATCGCGCCCTGCGTGCCCTTCAAGACGGTCGACGAGGTGCTGGCCCGCGCCAACTCGCTGCCCTACGGCCTGTCCTCCTACGCCTTCACCACCTCCACGAAGAACGCGCTGGCGGTGCAGAACGGCATCGAGTCGGGCATGGTCAACATCAACCACTTCGGGCAGGCGCTGGCCGAGACGCCCTTCGGCGGCATCAAGGACAGCGGCATCGGCAGCGAGGGCGGCACCGAGACTTTCGACGGCTACCTCAACACCAAGTTCGTCACGCAGATGGACTGACATGGCATCACCGGCCGATCCCGCCGCTGCCGGTCGGCCGGCGCTCCGGATGCCGCTGCTGCTCGCGCCCTTGCTGCTGGCGCTGGCGCTGCTGCTGGGCG
>NZ_CEXFHW010000125.1:0-11832 GCF_982640115.1 Quisquiliibacterium sp.
CCGGCGTGCCCACCTTCAAGGAGGTCGGGCTCGAGCCGGTGAATCGCATGGCCTACTACGGCATCGTCGGCCCCAAGGGCCTGCCGCGGCCGATCGTCGATCGCGTGAACGATGCCGCCCGGAAGTCGCTCGCAGACGCGGGCGTGAGCAAGCGGATTGCCGACACCGGTTCGCTGGTGATCGGCAATTCGCCCGAGGACTTCGCCCGCCAGATCGCGGCCGAGTTCGAGGTCTACCGCAAGGTGGTGGCCCAGCAGAAGCTCACGATGGACTGAGCAGGCGCCGCGCGCCGGCCTCAGGCCGGCGCGAGCCCGGCATGCAGGCGGCGCAGCGCCTGCGCGCGGGGCAGCAGGGCCAGCACGGCCTCCAGCGCCGGGGTCTGGGGCCGGCCGAAGAGCATGAGTCGCGCCGGCAGCCCGAACTGCGGCATCTTCAGGCCATGCGCCGACACGCTCTGGCGGATGAGCGCGGCCAGCGCATCGCGCGTCCAGGGCACGGTCTCGGCGGCAACGGCGAACTCGCGCAGCGCAGCCGCTGCCGGAGCGGACAGCGCCGCCTGCAGTGCCTCGGAAACGCCGTGGGGCGCAAGGTAGAACATCATCGCGCTCTCGGCGAGTTCCTCGAGCGTGCCGCAGCGCTCCTTGAGCAGCCCGCAGACCGCGGCAAGATCCACCCCGCTGGCATCCGGATCGGCCACCCCGTGATCGTGCAGGCGCGGTGCCACCTCGGCGGCCAGCGCGGCATCATCGGTGGCCTTGATGTGGTGGTTGTTCAACCAGCGCAGCTTGTCGAAGTCGAAGCGCGCCGGCGAGCGGCTGATGTGGGCGCCATCGAACCAGGCCACGAACTGCTCGCGCGAGAACACCTCGGCATCGCCATGGCTCCAGCCCAGGCGGGCAAGGTAGTTGATCACCGCCTCGGGCAGGTAGCCGTCGGCCTGGTACTGCATCACCGACACCGCACCGTGCCGCTTGGAGAGCTTCTGGCCATCGGGGCCGTGGATCATGGGCACATGGCCATACCGCGGCAGCATGGCGCCCAGCGCCGCAAGAATGTTGATCTGGCGCGGCGTGTTGTTGACATGGTCGTCACCCCGGATGACGTGGGTGATGCGCATGTCCCAGTCATCGACCACCACGCAGAAGTTGTAGGTGGGCGTGCCGTCGGAGCGGGCGATGATCAGGTCGTCAAGCTCGGCATTGGCGATCTCGATCGGTCCCTTGACCAGATCATCCCAGGCGACCACGCCGTCGCGCGGGTTGCGAAACCGGATCACCGGCGGCACGCCTGGCGGCGGCTCGGGCAGTACGCGGCCGGGCTCGGGCCGCCAGCGGCCGTCATAGCGTGGCTTTTCGCCTCGCGCCTCCTGGCCGGCGCGCATGGCGTCGAGCTCCTCCCGGCTGCACCAGCACCGGTACGCGGTGCCGGCCTGCAGCATCTGCGCAATGACCTCGCGATACCGATCCATGCGGCGCATCTGGTAGAACGGACCTTCATCGGGCGTGAGCCCCAGCCACTGCATGCCGTCGAGAATGGCCTGCACCGCCTCGGGGGTGGAGCGCTCCACATCGGTGTCCTCGATGCGCAGGATGAAGGTGCCGCCGTGGTGCCGGGCGAAGGCCCAGGCATAGAGCGCGGTGCGCGCCCCGCCGATGTGCAGAAAGCCGGTGGGGCTGGGCGCAAAGCGCGTGCGAACCTGGGTGTGGGATCCGGTCATGGGGCGCGATTCTATCGAATGCCGGTCAGGAATCGCGGCCGCCCCGCTCTGTCGCCGGCGTGGGCGAACCGTCTGCCCGGCGCACGCCCGACGCGGCGCGCAGGAATAGGGTAAAAGCATCCCTCGTCACCGGGGAACCCACTTGAATCGACTGCATACGCTGCTGAAAGCCCTCGACCGCACGCTGCTCACCAGCATGCTGCGTGGCATCGAGAAGGAAGGGCTGCGGGTTGGCGCCGATGCGGTGCTCGCGCAGACCCCGCATCCCGCCGGCCTGGGCAGCGCCCTCACCCATCCGCACATCACCACCGACTTCAGCGAATCGCAGCTGGAGCTGATCACCGGGGTCCACACCACCGCCGAAGCCTGCGAGGCCGAGCTGGTGGAGATCCATCAGGCCGTCTGCAAGGAGCTGGGCGATGAGCTGATGTGGGGCGCGAGCATGCCCTGCCGGCTTCCGGCTCGGGACCGCGACATCCCGCTCGGGCGCTATGGCAGCTCCAATGTCGGCCGCTCCAAGACGGTCTACCGCAATGGCCTCGCGCACCGCTACGGACGGCGGATGCAGACCATCTCGGGCATCCACTACAACTTCTCGCTGCCGGCGGGCGCCTGGCCGGCCCTGCAGGCGGCCGAGGCCCGCGGCGGCAGCCTCGAGGCCTACCGCAACGCAGGCTACTTCTCGCTGATCCGCAACTTCCGCCGCCATTCCTGGCTGCTGCTGGTGCTGTTCGGCGCATCGCCGGCGGTCTCGCGCTGCTTCGTGGCCGGGCGCAGCCATGCGCTCGCCGCGTTGTCGGATGACAGCCTCTACCTGCCGCATGCCACCTCGCTGCGCATGGGGCCGCTCGGGTACCAGAGCGATGCGCAGTCGGCGCTGGCGGTGAGCTACAACAGCCTCGCCGGCTATGCCGCCTCGCTCAACCGCGCGCTCACCGAGCCTTATCCGCCCTATGAGGCGATCGGGGTGCGCGAGGGCGACGAGTACCGACAACTCTCCACCACCCTGCTGCAGATCGAGAACGAGTTCTACGGCAGCATCCGGCCCAAGCGGCGCATCCGTTCGGGCGAGCGCCCGCTCCACGCGCTGGGCGAGCGCGGGGTGGAGTATGTCGAGGTGCGCTGCATGGACATCGACCCCTTCCAGCCGGTGGGGATCGGCGCGGCCACCATGAAGTTCCTCGATGTCTTTCTGCTGCACTGCCTGCTGCAGGAGAGCCCGCCCGATTCGCCCGCCGAGATCGTCGCGCTGCTGGCCAACCAGCATCGCATCGCCGATCGCGGACGCGAGCCGGGCCTGAACCTGCGCCGTGGGGATGCCGAGATCGCGCTGAGCGACTGGGCCGCCCAGCTGCTTGCGGAATGCGCACCGATCGCGCAGGCGCTGGACGACGCCCATGGCGGCGCGGCCCATCGTGATGCGCTGGACGCCGCAGCCCGCGCCCTGCGTGCCCCCGACACCCTGCCCTCGGCGCGGGTGCTCGCGGGCATCGCGGCGCGGCCCGACCAGTCGTTCATCGGATTCGGGCTGGCGCAGACCCTCGCCCACCGCGCCGTGCTGGCCCGCCATCCCCAGGACCCGCAATGGGCCGCCCGCTGGCAGGCGATGGCCGCGGCCTCGCTGGAGGAGCAGCGCCGCATCGAGGCCGCCGACACCCTGCCCTTCGAGACCTACCGGGCGCGCTACATCGAACAGCCACTGATGAGCGGCGAGCAGTTCCGGCTGCCGGCCTGAACCGCTCGAGCGCGGGCCTGGCGCCGCCGCCGTTCAGCCGTGCCGTTCAGCCACGCCGGTCCGCCCGCGCCGGTCCGCCCGAGCGCGGCAGCGCCCGTTCAGCCGCACTCCCCCTGGTGCCCGCAGGCGGTGCAGAACAGGCAGCCGTCCTTGCGGATGTAGGCGCGGGTGCCACAGGCCGGGCAGGCAAAGCCGGGGATGACCGGCGAAGCGCTTGGCGCCTCGCCCTGACCGCTGCTCGATTGCGGCCGGGCCAGCGCCGCCACCCCGCCGATCGCGCAGCCCTCCGCGTCGAGCAGGCCGAGCACCCGGTAGCGGTGCAGGATGAGCGCGGCCAGGTAGGCCACCGTGCTCGGCCAAACCTGCTGGCGGCCTTCGCCGGGTACCGGCGCCCAGAACGAGCCATTGAGTTCGCCGAACGAGAGCAGCTTGCGCAGCTTCAGCCCCACCCAGCTGACATCGATCACCCGCATGTCGAGCGAGAGCAGCTTGCACAGGCCGTCGAGCACCCGCGGATAGTCGCCGGCCAGCCAGATCGAGTACGGCCGCCGAGAACCATCGGGCAGCTGCAGCTCCTTCACGCCGAGCACGAAGTCATCGCGGGTGGCCGGGTTGACGATGTCGGCGGTCCAGGAGAGCGTGCCCAGCGGGCCCGACTTGGGCTCGGCCCGGAACAGCATGGCATCGATCATCGGGGTGGCCGCATCGGGCGTGTCCTGGAAGACGCCCAGCTGCTCGCAGCGGTAGCGCACGATCTCGGCAAAGGCGGCGACCACGCCGGCTCGGGTCTGCAGCGCGCCATCGGGCGGAAACGGCAGCACCAGCGGCATGTCGTCCCGGGTGGCGGCGAGCGCGTCGAGCTTCAGGCGCAGCCAGGCCCGGTCGTTGGAGCGCATGTCCATCGACAGGGTCTTGGCGATGGCGCCCAGCCCGCGAGGCTGCTCGTTGCCATTCACCCAGGTCTCGAAGGGAACCGGGCGCGCGGCCTGCCCACCGGGTGGCGTCTCGTCGGTCTGGCCGATGAAGATCGCGAACGAGGCGCGCTGATCGACCGGCTCGACCAGGTAGGACCAGGCGAGGTTGCCCGCCGGCAGCGCGGGCCTGCCCGGCCAGCGCAGCGAGGCCAGGGCCGGCTGCGGCACCGACTCCAGGCGCAGGCGCCGATCGGCATCGTGCTGCAGATCCTGCGGCATGACCGGGCTGGGCGCGGGCGCGGCAGGCTGGCTCACGCTCAGCACCGAACCGAGCACGGCATTGGGACGATAGGTGGTGATGCCCTTGAGTCCGGCGCGCCAGGCCTCGAGGTAGAGCTCGCGAAAGTCCTCGTAGGGATAGTCCTCGGCGACATTGACCGTCTTGCTGATCGCCGAATCGACGAAGGGCTGGACCGCCGCGCTCATGCGCATGTGATCGAGCGCCGGGATCTCCATCGCCGACACGAAGTACGCCGGCAGCGCATCGGTGTTGCCGCCGAGGTGCCGGTACAGGCGCCAGGCATGGTCTTCGACCGCGTACTCGCGCCGCGAGCCGTCGGGCATGCGCTTGCGACGGGTGTAGGTGTAGGAGAAGGCCGGCTCGATGCCGCCGGAGGCGTTGCCGGCAAAGGCGATCGAGATGGTGCCGGTGGGCGCCACCGACATCAGGTGCGAGTTGCGGATGCCATGCGCGCGGATCGCCTCCTGGATGGGCTGCGGCAGGCGAGAGGCGGCATGCGGCTCGGCCAGATAGGCATCGGCCTGGAAGAGCGGGAAGGCGCCTCGCTCGCGGGCCAGTTCAACCGAGGCCGCGTAGGCGGTGTCACGCATCTCGCGGGCGAAGCGGGCCGCCATCTCGCGCCCGACATCGCTGTCGTAGCGCAGCCGCAGCATGGTCAGCGCATTGCCCAGGCCGGTGAAGCCCAGGCCGATGCGCCGCTTGGCCTGGGCCTCGCGCGCCTGCGCCGGCAGCGGCCACAGGGTGAGGTCGAGCACATTGTCGAGCGCGCGCACCGCCAGCCGCACCACGCCGCGATAGCGGTCCCAGTCGACCGCCGCGGCCTCGCTGAAGGGTTCGCTCACGAACCGGGTGAGGTTCAGCGATCCGAGATCGC
The DNA here is from genome assembly GCF_982640115.1 of Quisquiliibacterium sp. Taxonomy (NCBI): domain Bacteria; kingdom Pseudomonadati; phylum Pseudomonadota; class Betaproteobacteria; order Burkholderiales; family Burkholderiaceae; genus Quisquiliibacterium; species Quisquiliibacterium sp. The sequence continues at coordinate 5,542 of NZ_CEXFHW010000125.1, forward strand.
AGCAGCCATAGGGCGGCAGCGCCTGCTCGCCGCAGGGATTGGTGGCGGCGATGGTCTCGCAGTAGGCAAGATTGTTGTCGCGATTGACCCGGTCGATGAAGATCACACCCGGCTCGGCGTGGTCATAGGTGGACCGCATGATCTGGTCCCACAGCGCGCGCGCCGGCACCTCGCGGTAGACCCACAGACCGTCGGCGCGCTGCCGGGCCTGGTCGCGCTCGAAGGGCGCGGCGCGATGCACCAGCGCGAAGGATGCGTCGGCCTGCACCGCCTGCATGAAGTCGTCGGTCACCGCCACCGAGGTGTTGAAGTTGGTGAGGGAGCCGTCACGCTTGGCGTGGATGAAGCCTTCGATGTCGGGATGGTCAATGCGCAGGACCGCCATCTGCGCGCCGCGACGCGCTCCGGCCGACTCGAGCGTCTCGCAGCTCTTGTCGAAGACCCTCATGTACGAGACCGGCCCCGAGGCCCGCGAGCGGGTGCCGGCCACCCAGGCGCCCGCCGGGCGGATGGCCGAGAAGTCGTAGCCCACGCCGCCGCCGCGGCGCATGGTCTCGGCGGCCTCCTGCAGGGCCGCGTAGATGCCGGGCGTGCCGTCGTCGGCATAGCCCCAGACCGCATCGCCGATGGGTTGCACGAAGCAGTTGATCAGCGTGGCGGCAATGCCGGTGCCGGCAGCCGAGTTGATCCGCCCCGCCGGGATGAAGCCGTTCTCCATGGCCCAGAGAAAGTCCGCCTGCCAGCGCTCGCGCTCGGCCACCGGCTCGAGCGAGGCCAGGGCCGCCGCCACGCGCCGGCGGATGTCCTGCGGGGTGCGCTCGTCGCCCTTGGCGTACTTCTCGAGGAGAACATCGAGGGAGACCTCCTGCTCGGGCAGGGCGGTGGCGACATCGTCGTGCTTCATGGGGGTTCCTGCAGACAAGGCGAAGACCGCGCGAGCGCGATCCGGGGCAGGGATTATCCCCCCCTCGACTTGGCTTGGCCAAACAATCGGCTATACTGCGGCCCTTCGTTCGGGCGGCTAGCTCAGCGGTAGAGCACTGCCTTCACACGGCAGGGGTCACAGGTTCGAACCCTGTGCCGCCCACCAGACAGCCCAGAAAAAACGGCGCCTCGCGGCGCCGTTTTTCTTTTCCGGCGCGGATCGCCATTTATCGGGAATCTTCATCCGGTACCCGAGGCGGACCCGATCCCGACCACCGGCGCCGCATCACAGATCAACGGCCAACCCGGAACGATGAACGGCAGCGTCCCTGACTCAAGCCCCGGCACCTGCTGCCGATACCTCGGGAAGGCGTGATGCGGCAATAGCGCGGGGTTCCAGACGGTCGTCGCACGCAACGACCGTCAGGCCATCGCACCCGCAACGCGGAATCACGCCGTTCAGGCGCCCTGGGGCGCATTCTCGCGGCAACCTGCCCGGAGGCAACATGCCCATCGATCTCAACCCGCTGAACGCCAGCCTGCTGGCTCAGTTGCCGGTGCCAACCGGCACCACGCCGGCATCCAGCACCAACCCGAACCCGATCACCGCGGCGCAAACCGTCAGCGGTCAGGCCACCCCCGCCGATCCGCTGCAGTCGGCGATCGTCACCCTCGGCGCCGGCAATGCGTCCGGGGCGGGGCTCTACAACGCCCAGGGCCTGGTCATCACCCCGGAGGAAGCGCAACTCAGCGCCAATCAAGACCCGGTGTCCTACTGGACCAATGCGCTCCCCACCAACCCGGCGATGCTGCCCACGCTCCTGCAGGAGCAGTCCAACCAGACCCTGATCAGCCTGATCGCGTAGCACCGGGCCCGGACCTCGCTGGGCCGCGACATCAGCCCCGGTGCCCGCCAGCGAGGCGCACGCGCTCAACTAAGGGCGCGCTGCGGCCGCGCGCTGGCTCTGCGCCCTCCGGATGATGCCGTTGTAGGCCTTGCCGGGATACGGCGGCATCTCGGCGAGCTTGTCGAAGCCCGGGATGGTCTCCATGTGCCGAACCATCCGCGCCCGCATCTCGCGATCGGGCAGCGGGCCGCGCAGCGCACCGATGTTCTCGGACTGATGCTCGGGATTGCTGGTGGCCGGGATCGCGCAGGTGATCGCCGGATGCGAGATCACCCACTTCAGGAAGAACTGCGCCCAGTTGCTCACGCCGATCTCCCGGGCGAAGTCGGGCAGCGGACGGCCTTCGACGATCTTGAACAGGCGCGCCTTCTCGAAGGGCATGTTCACCTGCACCGCGATGCCCTTGTCGAGCGCCGCCGGCAGGATGCGCTCCTCGGCCAGCCGGGTGTGGATGGAGTAATGCACCTGTACGAAGTCGACCTCGCCCCGCTCCACATACGGCGTGAGCGCGTTGAAGTAGGGCAGTTCGTGGTGAGTGACCCCGAAGTAGCGGATGCGCCCTTCCCGCTTCCAGTTGCGCAGCACCGGCAGGATCTGGTCGACATTGACCAGGCTGTGCACCTGCATGACATCGATGGTCTCGCGCCAGAGCCGCTGCATCGATTGCTCGAGGCTTCTGCGGGCATGGCTGTCATCGGCCAGGAACTCGCCGGTGGACCAGATCTTGTTGGTGATGAACATCTTGCGGGTGATGCCCATCGCGGCGGCGAAATCGCCCACGCTGATCTCGCCGGTGCCGTAAAGCGGCGAGGTGTCGATCACCTGCCCGCCGCCCTCCCAGAACCGGCGCATGATCTCGCCGATGTGCTCGCGCGCCTGCCCGGGCAGCAGGTCGAAGGTGAGATAGGTGCCCAGCCCGATCGCCGGAATGGTCTCACCGGTGCGCGGGATCTTGCGCAGGATCAGGTCACGCGGCTGGGCTGCGGTGCTGCCCGGCATCAGCAGCGAGAGCGGGCCGCCCAGCGCCATGGTGCCGGCACCGGCGCCAAGCGCCTGCAGCCATCCGCGACGGGGTGATGAAAGGGAAGGATCAGGCTGCGGCATGGTGGTCTCCGGGCGTGTGGTGGGAAGCAACCCGCATTCTCGGGCCACCCACCCTTTGCCTCAAGCCTGCATTCACAGGGTGACCGGATCCTCGGGGCCCTGAAGCCTGCGGGCTCCAAACAGCAGTCCGTCGTCATGGGCCAGCACGACCATGCCCATCGGCTGATCGAGATCCGCCGGTCCGATCTCGCCCAACAACCGACACATCAGCCGAACCCCGTCGTCGAGGTCGATCAGCCCGATGGCATAAGGCACTTCGGCCCGGAAGGCTTCCGGCGCCACATGGACACGCGTAAAGCTGTAGAGGCGGCCTCGCGGGCGAAGCGGCACCCAGTCGAGCTCGCGCCCCCAGCAGCCGCGGCACAGATTGCGTGGCGGGAAACCCAGCGCGCCGCAGGCGCGGCAACGAGTGGTGAGCAACTCGCCGCGGGCCAGACCCGACCAGAACGGGCGGTTGAACGCTGACACCCGGGGCGGAAAGGGCCGCGGCCCCGGAAGGCGGATCTGGGGCATCGGGCTCATGCCGAGCGCTCCAGCACATGCACCAGCGAGGCGTTGTACTTGCCGAGCTCGCAGACCGTCATTGCGAAGCGTGCATCGGGGACCTGACGCGGACCGGCCGTGCCGAGCAGCTGGGTGGCGGCCTCGGCCACATCATAGAGCGGGGTCACCTCGGGCGGATGCCCGCGAGACAAGGCGCCGCCACAGGTGTTCACCGGCTGGCGGCTGCCCAGCGCGGTGAACCCGTCGGCGGCGGCCTGCGCGCCGCGGCCCGGCGAAAACAGGCCGAGCGCCTCGCTGGCCAGCACCTCGACGATGGTGCATGGCGCGTAGAGCTGAAAGAGCGCCATGTCGGCGAGCGAGAGGCCGGCCTGCGCCAGCGCTCGGCGCGAGGCGCCGCGCAGCGTGGCGTAGTCGAGCGCGTCGGCCGGACGATCGGAGAGCTGGTGCAGGCCTTCATGTTCGAAGCCTCGTCCACGCACCAGCACATGAGGCCGGCCGCTTGCCCTGGCGATGTCCTCGGAGACGATGACCAGCGCGGCTGCGCCGTCGGCCCGCCCGGGCACCTCGAGCAGCCCCAGCGGCTCGACGATTGGCCGCGCTGCAAGCACCTCCTCGAGCGTGATGGGGGTGCGGTACTGGGCGAGCGGATTGAGCATGGCGTGGGCGCGGTTCTTGACCGCGACACTCGCCAGCGTCGCGCGGGGCACGCGGTGCTCGTGCAGGTAGCGCTGTGCGTCCATGGCGTACCAGGCGATCGGCACCGCGCCGAACACTGACTGATAGTCGACATCGCCGGTGAGCCGGATGCTGTAGTCGAGATGGCGTGCGGTGGGCACGCCGGTCTCGAAGTGCACCCCCACCGACAGCACGCAGTCGCTGCGCCCCGAGGTGACCTGATGCACCGCGGTGTCGAAGGCATGCCCGCCGGTCATGCCGTTGCCCAGCACCTGGATCACCGTGCCGGTGGCCCGGATGCCGAGATGCGCAGTGAGGAAGGTATGGAAGTAGCCCTGTCGGGTGTGATCCCCGGGATGGGCCACCACCACGCCGTCGAGGTGCTCGCGGCTCAGGCCGGCCATGGCCATGGCATCGAGCACCACGCCGGTGGCGAGTTCATGCTCCAGCGGCGGGTCGCCCTGCGTGACGCGCTGGTGCTGACCGATGGGCACCGCGGCGTGGCCGAGAATGGCCGCGCGCCGGGCGCTCACCAGCAGCTCCGACAGGCACGGCCTGTGTCGGCGGCGCGCATCAGGCGCGCGCCGGCCGGTAGCGGGCCAGCTCCATGCGGCCGATCTGGTTGCGGTGCACTTCGTCGGGCCCGTCGGCCAGGCGCAGCAGGCGCGCGGTGGCATAGGCCGAGGCGATGCCGTGGTCGTTGTTGGTGCCGCCACCGCCGAAGGCCTGGATGGTCCAGTCGATCACCTGACAGGCCATCTTGGGCGCGGCCACCTTGATCATGGCGATCTCGGCCTTGGCCGCCTTGTTGCCGACCTTGTCCATGCGCCAGGCCGCATTCAGCGTGAGCAGACGGGCCTGCTCGATCAGGATGCGGGCTTCGGCGATGCGCTCGACCGTCACGCCCTGCTCGGCCACCGGCTTGCCGAAAGCCACGCGGCTCAGGCTGCGGCGGCACATCAGCTCGAGCATGCGCTCGGCCAGACCGACCAGCCGCATGCAATGGTGGATGCGACCCGGACCGAGCCGGCCCTGCGCGATCTCGAAGCCCCGGCCCTCGCCGAGCAGCATGTTCGAGGCCGGCACCCGCACATTCTCGAACACCACCTCGGAGGCGCGATCGGGCACGCCGTAGAAGCCGAACACCGCGATCGGTCGCACCACCCGCACGCCGGGCGTGTCCATGGGCACGAGGATCATCGACTGCTGCAGGTGCCGGTTCGGGTTGTCCGGGTCGGTCTTGCCCATGAAGATGCAGATCCGGCAGCGCGGATCGGTGGCGTTGGTGGTGTACCACTTGCGACCGTTGATGATGTAGTCATCACCATCGCGCACGATGCTCGACTCGATGTTGGTGGCATCGCTCGAGGCCACGGCCGGTTCGGTCATGGCAAAGCAGGAGCGGATCTCACCCGCCAGCAGCGGGGCCAGCCAGCGCTCCTGGTGCTCGGGCGAGCCATAGCGGGCCAGCACCTCCATGTTGCCGGTGTCGGGCGCCGAGCAGTTGAAGACTTCGGGCGCCAGATGCGAGCGGCCCATGATCTCGCAGAGCGGCGCGTACTCGAAGTTGCTCAGCCCCGCGCCATGGCCGGACTCGGGCAGAAAGAGGTTCCACAGGCCTTCGCGGCGGGCGATCGGCTTGAGCTCCTCGACCACCGGCAGCACCTTCCAGGGACCGAGTTCCTCGGCCTCGCGATAGAAGCGGGCTTCATTGGGATAGATGTGGGTCTCCATGAACACGCGGATGCGTTGCTGGAGTTCCTGCACGCGAGCGGAAAATTCGAACATCGGGGCTCCGAAGACGGTGGGCGGCACAGATGGGCAGCACGGCGGCCCCGATCAGAACGGGCGCCGGCGCATGCGTGGCGGGCATGCCGAGGGCATCGGCCGGGAAGGCGTGCGGTACCGACCACGCGCTTCCGTTATCCGATGCTCGGGATCATTGTCCGCGATCGCATTGATTATTGTCAGGCCCGTCCTTTCAGAGCGAAGCCGCCCATGCACGACCGGAACACCGGAATCCACCCAAAGGGAACGGGCTTACCCGCGCCGACACCCAACCCGGGTGCGCGCCATGGCAACCGGACCTTCTTCGGACGGGGATGACGCCCTTCCCGCCCCAGGAGCAGCGCCGGGTGGTGAGCGGGCTGCAGGTGGGCATCTTCGTGGCCGCGCT
>NZ_CEXFHW010000126.1:0-11706 GCF_982640115.1 Quisquiliibacterium sp.
CTTCCTGCCCATGGGCGGGCAGAGCTTCCTCAAGCCGCTGCCCTATGTGCCGGCGTGGCTGCTCACGCGGGCCGGCGTCGGCGAGATGGCCACGGCGGCCGCCCTGGCGGCCTGGCACGGTCTGGCGGTCTGGTTCGTCTGGCTGATCGCCCGCGATCGCGTCGGGCCGGGCGCCGGCGCCTGGCTCGCGGGTGCCTTCGCCCTGCTCACCCCGGTGTTTCTTGCCCTGGCCGGCACCAGCTATGCCGATGGCACCACGGCCGTGCCGCTGCTGGCCGGCGTGTGGTGCTGCATCCGCGCGGGCGCCGGCGGTGCCGCCGCCGGCCGCTGGGCGCTCGCCGGCGGGTTCGCGCTGGGGCTGGCGGCCCTGCTCAAGCTGAGCAATGCCCCGGCGGCGGCGCTTGCGCCGGTGCTGCTGATGGGCGCCGGACTGGCCGGGCGACGGTGGCGTCGGCTGGCGGTGATCGGGCTCTTCATCGTGGGAGGGCTGGTGGGCGCCGTCGCCGGTGGCGGCGCGTGGGCGCAGCATCTTTACCGCACCTACGGCAATCCGGTGTTCCCCATGGCGGCTTTCCTGTTTCAGCGAGCGGCAACAGACGAGGTTCCGGTGGCTGCGACAGTCCCTGATCCATCGGCTGGCGCCGCGGCGTCTGCGGACGGCGGGTTCGCGGGAATGCCCGGGGTGTTGGCCGCGATCGGCGATCGGCTCCATGTGCTGAAGGTGGCCACCCGGCCGAGCGGTGAGCGCTTCGTGCCAGGATCGCTGTCGGAATGGCTGAACTTTCCCCTTCGGGTGGCTGACGTCCGTCAGCCGAGCAATCTCGCCTATCTGGAATGGCATGCTCCGGATCCCCGGCTCGTCCTGCTGGCGGTGTTGCTGGCGGCGATGGTCACACGCCGACTATGGCGGTACGGGAGGCGGCGCCGAGCGGCCCTCCCGCCGCTCGACAGGTGCGTCGCGGCGTCGGATCTTCCCCGCGCGACTGCGATCGTCTCGCTCAATCGGGGCGGCCCCTCCAGCGCGGCCCGCTGGCCGCTCTGGCTGTTCACGGTGCTGTGGTGTCTCGCCTGGATGCACAGCTCGGGCAATGGCCGCTATGCCGTCGGCCTGCTGCTGCTCTGCTCGGTGCTGCTGGTGGAGGGGGTGCTCGCCCTGCTGCCGGCGGGGCGTGCCCGGCAATGGGTCTTTGCCGGACTGCTCGGCGTGCATGCCTTCTACGCCCTGGTGGCCGCCGATCGCCGCGATCTCGGTCAGTCCGAGGCCTGGTCGCAGGCGGCGCTTGCGGCCGACATGCCATCATCGCTGCGCGAGCAGCCCCATCTGCATGTCGCGCTGTCGCAGTTTTCCTGGACCTACCTCGCGCCGCTGATGCACCCTGACAGCGCCTTCGCCAACCTGTCCTCGCCCTGCGAGTACTGCTCGCCGCCGCTGCAGGCCCGCTCGTCGATGCCGGTGCTGAGCGCCTGGCGCGGTCGGCTTCGCCTGATCGCCGCGGCCGATCAGTCGGTGGACGGCCGGGCCGGCCTGCTGCCGACCACCCGCGACGCCATGAACGACCAGCTCGCCGACTTCGATCTCCGGATCGACGAACCGGCCTGCACCGCCTATCGCGTCCGTCCGCAGGCGGCCGGCACCTGGCTGATCGACCGGCAGGCCTCGGGGCCGGTTCGCCGCTTCTCGGATCAGGCGGTGAGCTGCCCTCTGGTCGAAGCCCCCGACGCCCGGGCCGACGCCCTCGCGCGGCGCACGCGGTTCGACCCGGCCTTCATCGCCGTCGAACGGGCCTGCGGCGAAACGCTGGGCCCGCCCACCGGCCCTACCCGATGGCTGGGTGGCGAGGCCTGGCTGCGCACCTACCCCAAGGTCGAGGCGCACCTCACGGTGGCACGCGGCACGGTCACCCTCGGTCGCTACGGGTACCAGGACCGCGTGTTCGGCCGGGCCGACGCGCTGGCCGCGCCGGGGGCGACGATCGACTGCCAGCCGCTGCAGGATCGCAGCGGGCGGGGGCAGCCCCCGGGCATGGCCGATGTGCTCGGCCGGCCTGCCGCCCGCTGATGCCGATGACGGACATGCCCGCGCCCGTGATCTTGCCGCCCGGCATCCGGGTGGCGGTGGTGCACGACTTCCTGTTCGAGTACGCCGGCTCCGAGCGGGTGCTCGAGGCCATCCTGGCGCTGCTGCCGCAAGCCGAACTGTTCACGCTGTTCGAGCGACTGCCCGAGGCGGATCGCCATCTCGTCGCCGGGCGCCGCGTGCACACCAGCTTCCTGCAGCGCATGCCCGGCCTGCCCGGCAGCCTGAAGTACACCGTGCCGCTGATGCCCTTCGCGATCGAGCAGTTCGACCTGTCGGGCTTCGACCTGATCATCTCCAGCAGCCATGCGGTCGCCAAGGGCGTGATCGTGCCCCCCGACGCGCTGCACCTGTGCTACTGCTATTCGCCGATGCGCTATGCCTGGGACCTGCAGCCGGTCTACCTCCAGACCGAGGGACTGTCGCGGGGGCTGCGCGGGCTGGCTGCGCGCCTCATGCTGCATCGGCTGCGGCTGTGGGACCACCGCAGCGCGGCCGGCGTTGATGCCTTTGCCACCAGCTCGGCCTTCGTCGCGCGGCGCATCCTCAAGGCCTGGCGGCGCGAGGCCGTGGTGATCCCGCCGCCCGTGAGCATCCATCCCCCGCTGGCGCTGCCGCGCGAGCCCGACCTGTATGTGACGGTCTCGCGGCTGATCGGCTACAAGCGCATCGACCTGATGGTGGAGGCCTTCCGGGCCATGCCGCAGCGCCGTCTGCTGGTGATCGGCAGCGGACCCGATCTGGCACGCTGGCGTGCGGTGGCGCCGCCGAATGTGCGTTTCGCGGGCTTCGTGCCCGATGCGCCGATGCGCGAGCATCTCGCCCGGGCGCGCGCCTTCCTGTTCGCGGCCACGGAAGACTTCGGCATCTCGGTGCTCGAGGCCCAGGCCCAGGGCACGCCGGTGATCGCGCTCGGTCGTGGCGGCACCGCCGAGACCGTCGCCGGCGAGCATTCGGCACGACCCACCGGCGTGTTCTTCCACGAGTCCACCCCCGAGGCGATCATCGGCGCCGTGGTTCGCTTCGAGGCTCTGGAGCAGCCGATCGACCCGCAAGCCTGCATCGACCGTGCGGCGCTCTACACCCCGGACACCTTCGCGCGCCGCTTCAGCGACTGGGTCTCGCAGGCCTGGACCGACTGGCAGGCCCGGCTGGCGCAGCCCTTCTCGCCCGACGAGCCGCGAGGCGAACCAGGCCAGCGCTGGCGCTAGCGCGAGCCATGGCCCAGGCGGCGTCGTGAAACGCCGCCCCCGTGGCCGACTGCGCGCCTGGCCGCGCCCGGCGGCCCGGCCCGAGGGCTCGGTTATCATCGCAGCCTGCCGCGGAGACTCCGATGATCGACTTCCTGCACGGGCTGCCCCTGCTCGCCAAGGCCGCCCTGCTCGGGCTGGTCGAGGGTCTCACCGAATTCCTGCCCATTTCCAGCACCGGACATCTCATCCTGGCAGGCAGCCTGCTCGGCTTTTCCGACGAGAAGGCCAAGCTCTTCGATGTGGCCATCCAGACCGGCGCCATGCTGGCCGTGGTCTGGTACTACCGCGTGCGCATCGGCGCCACGCTGGCGGGCCTGGGCGCCGATCGTCGCGCCCAGCGCTTCGCGCTCAATGTGCTCATCGCCTTCCTGCCGGCAGCGGTGCTCGGCGTGCTCTTCGGCAAGTTCATCAAGGCGCACCTGTTCAAGCCGGTGCCGGTGGCGCTGGCCTTCGTGGTGGGCGGGCTGATCATCCTGTGGGTCGAGCGCGGTCAGGCGCGTCGGCGGCCGCGCATCCAGGAGGTCGATGACATGAGCGCGCTGGACGCGCTCAAGCTCGGGCTGGCGCAGGCCTTCGCGCTGGTGCCGGGCACCAGCCGCTCGGGCGCCACCATCATCGGCGGCATGCTGTTCGGCCTGTCGCGCCGCGCCGCCACCGAGTTTTCATTCTTTCTCGCCATTCCCACCCTGGTGGGGGCCGGGGTCTACGACCTGGTCAAGTACCGCGCACTGCTCTCGGCCGATGACCTGCCGATGTTCGCGGTGGGGCTGTCGGTGGCCTTCGTGTCGGCGCTGGCCTGCGTGCACTGGCTGATCCGTTTCGTGGCCAGCCACGACTTCCGCGGCTTTGCCTGGTACCGGATCGTGTTCGGCGGCCTGGTGCTGCTCACCGCCCACTTCGGCTGGGTGACCTGGGCCGCCTGAAGCGCTGGCGTCGCGCCCGCGCGCGGCCTGCCCGCAGCGGATGCGCCCCGGATCAGTCTGCGCGGCGCTCGAAGATCAGGTCGCACACCGCGTGGCCGAGCGCCAGCCCGCGCTTCTCGAACTTGGTGAGCGGCCGCCAGTCCGGCCGTGGCGCGAAGCCCTCGGCGGTGTTGCGCAGTGCCGGCTCGGCCTGCAGCACCGAGAGCATCTGCTCGGCATAGTGCGCCCAGTCGGTGGCGCAGTGCAGATAGCCGCCTGGCCTCAGCCGGCTGGCGGCAAGGGCGACCATCGGCGGCTGGATCAGGCGACGCTTGTGGTGCCGGGCCTTGGGCCAGGGATCGGGGAAGTAGACATGGATGCCGGTGAGGCTGTCGGGGGCGATCATGTCGCGCAGCACCTCGACCGCGTCGTGGCGGATCACCCGCACATTGCCGATCGCCTGTTCCTCGAGCCGTCGCAGCAGCGCGCCCACACCCGCCGGGTAGACCTCCACGCCGATGAAGTCGGTGTCGGGGCGCGCGAGCGCCATCGCCGCGGTGGTCTCGCCCATGCCGCAGCCGATCTCCAGCACCACCGGCGCCCGCCGGCCGAAGGCGGCGGTGGTGTCGAGCAGTGCGGCCTGATGCGCGATGCCGTAGCGCGGCAGCAGGCGTTCCTGCGCGGCGCGCTGGCCGTCAGTGAAATGGATGCGGCGGTTGACGAAGCTGCGGATGTGGTCGGGGCGTGGGCTGTCGGTCATCGGCGGCGGGCAGGGCGCGGGTGGTGCGGGTGGTCCGCGTGGCCTGGGCGGCGCAAGGGCGCGGCTGCGCGGGTTGGTTAGGATACCGGCTCCCATCCTCCCGGAAGCGCCGATGACCCCCGACCCCCAGATCCTCAGCCGCACCGATGACGGCGTGGCCACGATCACCTTCAACCGGCCCGACAAGCTCAACGCGCTCACCCCGGTCATGCTCGAGGCCTTCTTCGACGCGGTCGGTCAGGCCGCCGCCGATCCGGCCGCGCGGGTGATCGTGATCACCGGCGCCGGTCGCGGCTTTTCGGCCGGCCTGGACCTGGGCGTGATCGGCACCGGCCAGTCCGGCGGGGTGGGCGAGGCCATGCCACGGCCCGAGCCGCAGTGGGGCGATGACATCGGCCCGCCGCTCGCCGATGGCTTCAGCGCCGGCTGGCACGCGCTGATCCGCTCGCGCAAGCCCACCATCGCCGCGGTCAACGGTCCGGCCTTCGGCTGGGGCTTCATTCTCGCCCTGCACTGCGATATCCGCTTCGCAGCCCGTTCGGCCCTGTTCAACGCCACCTTCGCGCGGCTCGGCGTGCCTGCCGAGAAGGGCATCGGCTGGCTGCTGCCGCGCCTGATCGGCATCGCCCGCGCGGCCGACCTGCTCTACACCGCCCGCCGCTTCGATGGCGTGGAAGCCGAACGCATCGGCCTGGTCAACGCCGTGCTCGATGACGACCAGCTCATAACCCATGTGTCGGGCTATGCCCGGGCGATCGCCGCCAATGCCGCGCCGCGCGCACTGGCGGCCATGAAGGCCCAGCTCTGGACCGCGGCCGATGTCAGCTACGACGAGGGTTTTGCGGCCGCCAATCGCGAGCAGGATCGCTGCACCGCCACCGAGGACTTCCGCGAGGGCCTGGCCAGCTACAAGGACAAGCGCGCGCCGCGCTTCACCGGGCGCTGAAGGCGCGCCGAAGAGGCGGGCATCGGACGCCCGTTGCCCGGCCGCAAGGGCCGCGCTGGGCGGCCGCGCCAGCGTTCGCGTAAAATGGACGGGTCGCGGGTGTAGTTCAATGGCAGAACGGCAGCTTCCCAAGCTGCATACGAGGGTTCGATTCCCTTCACCCGCTCCACATCGCCGCCGCGGGCCACTGCGCTGCCGCCCATGAAGGCCGCCTACCTCAGCCATCCCAGCTTCACGCGCCACGAGATGGGGGCCGGCCACCCGGAGTGCCCCGAGCGTCTCGCCGCGGTGTCCGATCGCCTTCTGGCCAGCGGCCTGCTCGATCTCATGGACCGGTTCGAGGCGCCGGCGGCTACCGACATCCAGATCACGCGTGCCCACGAGGCGCTGTACCTGGCCGAGCTGCGTGCGGCATCACCGGCGCAGGGCCTGGTCGCCATCGACCCCGACACCGCGCTGAATCCGCACAGCTTCACGGCCGCGCTGCACGCCGCGGGGGCTGCGGTGCGCGCCACCGAGCTGGTGCTGCGCGAGGGCTACCAGCGCGCCTTCTGCAATGTGCGCCCGCCCGGCCATCACGCCGAGCGCGGTCGCGCGATGGGTTTCTGCTTCTTCAACAACGCGGTGGTGGGCATCCGCCATGCCCTCGACGAACTCGGCCTGCAGCGGGTGGCGCTGGCCGACTTCGATGTGCATCACGGCAACGGCAGCGAGGACATCCTTGCCGACGATCCGCGGGTGCTGATGGTCTCCACCTTCCAGCGTCGCCTGTATCCCTTCAGCGGCGACGAGCCGCGCGGCGCCAACATGCACAACATCGGCCTCGCGCCGTATTCCGGCGGCGAGGCCATGCGCGAAGCGGTCCAGACGGTCTGGCTGCCGGCGCTGCGCGAGTTCCAACCCGAGATGCTGTTCATCTCGGCGGGCTTCGACGCCCATCGCGACGATGACATGAGCCAGCTCGGCTGGCGCGACGCCGACTACGGCTGGGTGACCGCCCGGCTGGTCGAGGTTGCCGAGCAGTGCGCCGGGGGACGGGTGGTCTCGCTGCTCGAGGGCGGTTATCACCTGCCGGCGCTGGCGCGCAGCGCCGAGCAGCATGTCCGGGCGCTGCTGGGTCTGCTCTAGCCGTGCTGGCGCGGCACCGCCTGCATCCCCTCTTCGAGCCGGACCATCTCGTGGTGGTGCTGGGTGCCCGGCCCGCCGACTGGGCCCAGGCCATGGCGCGGGCGCTCACCGGTGAGGCGCCGCAGCCACGCCTGCCGGCCCGCCTGTTGCGGCTGGCGGGCTCCGACGCCGACCCGAGCCGGAATCCCGGCCTCAGCTCCAGTTCGCCGCCCGGCACCGCCCTGCTGGCGGTGCTGGTCGTCGATCCGGCCGAGGTGCCGGCAGCGCTTCAACGGGCCGCGCAGCAGGGCGCGCGTCACGCCTGCCTGCTCACCGGCCCGCAGACCACCGACCCCGCGCCCCGGCAGACCCTGGCCGACTGGCAGCGTCAGGCTCAGGCGCTCGGCCTGCTGCTCTTCGGCCCGGCCACCCTGGGCTTCATCCGCCCGGCCATCGGCCTGAACGCCGGCCGGATGGGGCCCACGCCCCCCGCCGGCGCGGTGGCCCTGGTCTCGCAGTCGGGCGCGCTCAATGGCGCTGTGCTCGACTGGGTGGCCGGCCATGCCACCGGCTTTTCGCTGGTGGCCTCGCTCGGGGCCGAGGTCGCGATCGATCTCGCCGAGGTGCTCGACTTCCTGTGCGCCGATGAGCGCACCCGCGCGGTGGTGGTCTATCTCGAGGCGGTGCGCGATGCGCGCCGCTTCATGAGCGCGCTGCGCGCCCTGTCGCTGGTCAAGCCGGTGATCGTGCTCAAGGGCCAGCGTGGCGACCCCTCGCCGGCGCTGACGCGCACCCACAGCGGCGCGCTGTGCGGCTCCGACGCGGTCTATGCCGCCGCGCTTCGCCGTGCCGGCGCGCTCCAGGTGGGCCTGTTCACCCAGCTCTTCACCGCGGCGCGGCTGCTGGCCACGCAGACCGGGCCGGTGGGTGCGCGGCTGGGTGTCATCGCCAACGGCAACGGGCCGGCCGTGCTCGCCGCCGACCAGGCGCGCTTCCAGCATCTCGAGCTGCCGACCCTGGCCGAGGCCACCCGCGAGCGGCTCTCGCAGGCGCTGGCGGGTTCGCCGGCCGGCGAGGGCGGCAATCCGCTCAACCTGGGCATCGATCCGCAGCCGGCGCAGCTCGAGGCCGCGCTGCGCATCCTCGCGCAGGATCCCGGCCTGGACGGCCTGCTGGTGCTCGTCGCGCCCTACGATGGGGCCGATGTGCCGGCGCTGACCGAGGCGGTGCTGCGGGCCCGTCCGGCGCTGCTCGAGGCCCGCAAGCCGCTCTTTGCCTGCTGGATGGGCGAGCAGCGCATGCGCGGGCTGGGCGCGCCCCTCGAGGCAGCCGGTGTGCCGGTGTACGCCGTGCCGGAATCGGCGGTCGATGCCTGGGCCACCCTGACCCGCTTTCATCGGAACCAGCGCCTGCTGCACCAGATTCCGCGACCGGTGCCGGGTCAGCGCCCGCCCGATCTGCGCCGGGCCCGGCAGCTGCTGCGCGAGGCGCTCGACAGCGGCCGCACCGGGCTGGCCGAGGTCGAGTCCAAGGCCCTGCTGCAGGCCTTCCATGTACCGGTGACCGCCACCCTGCGCGCCGATTCGGCCGAGGCGGCGATCGCCCAGGCCGCGCAGCTGGGATTTCCGGTGGCGCTGAAGATCGATTCCCCCGACATCGATCACAAGAGCGATGCCGGCGGCGTGGTGCTCAACCTGCGCAACGCCGCCGAACTGCGCGCGCAGTACCACGAGCTGCTCGCCACGGTGCGGGCCGCTCGCCCGCAGGCCCGCATCGACGGCGTGACGGTGCAGCCGATGCGCGAGTCCCGCCACGCCCGCGAGCTGTATGTGGGGGTGCTGCGCGACCCGCTTTTCGGCCCGGTGATCGCCTTCGGCGCGGGGGGCACCGGCGTCGAGGTGGTGCGTGATGTCGCGCTCGAGCTGCCACCGCTCAACCGCTACCTCGCCTCCCGACTGATCGGCCGCACCCGCGTGGCCGCAGCGCTGGGCGAGTACCGTGGTGCGCCGGCCATCGACCGCGACGCGCTCGAGGCCCTGCTGGTGGCGGTGTCCGATCTGGTCTGCGAACTGCCCTGGATCGCCGGCATGGACATCAATCCGGTGATCGCCGATGCGCAGGGCGTCGTGGCGGTGGATGCGCGGGTGCTGCTCGATGACCGGCCCGGGCCGCGGCCCGAGCCGCACCGGCATCTGGCCATCCGGCCGTATCCGGCGCATCTCGGCGGCGAGCGGCTCACGCCCCAGGGTGCAGCCTGGACCCTGCGCGCGATCCAGCCCGAGGACGCCGACCTGCTGCAGGCCTTCACCCGCGGCCTGTCGGCGCAGTCGCGCTACTTCCGGTTCATCTCGGCGCTCGCCGAGCTGCCGGCGCGCATGCTCGTCCGCTACACCCAGATCGACTACGACCGCGAGCTCGCACTGGTGGCGGTGGCGCCCGCGCCGGCCCCGCGCGGCGAGCTGGTGGGCGTGGTGCGTTACCTGCTCAACCCCGATGCCGAGAGCTGCGAGTTCGCGGTGGCGGTGGCCGACCGCTGGCAGGGCTGCGGCGTGGGAGGCGCGCTGATGCGGGCGATCATCGATGCGGCCCGCGCCCGGGGCCTGCGCCGCATCGAGGGCCATGTGCTGGCCACCAACACCCGCATGCTCGGCCTGCTGCGCCACCTCGGCTTCCAGACCCGCACCGACCCGGATGACGTGGCCATGCGCGAGGTCTGGCTCGCGCTGGACGAGACTCAGGCCCGGTGATAGCCGGTGACCCGCTCGACCTCTTCGCGTGAGCCCATGAACACCGCCACCCGCTCGTGCAGCTTGCCCGGCGGCAGCGCGAGGATGCGCTCATGGCCGTTGGTGGACGCGCCACCTGCCTGCTCCACCAGGAAGCTCATCGGGTTGGCCTCGTAGAGCAGGCGCAGCTTGCCCGGCTTGTCGGGCTCGCGGGCATCGCGCGGGTACATGAAGACCCCGCCGCGGGTCATGATCCGGTGCACATCGGCGACCATCGAGGCCACCCAGCGCATGTTGAAGTCGCGCCCGCGCGGGCCGGTGCTGCCGGCGAGCAGTTCGTCGATGTAGCGGCGCACCGGCGGCTCCCAGTGGCGAGCGTTGGAGGCGTTGATCGCGAACTCCTTCGTGCGCTCCGGGATGCGGATGTGGTCGGCGGTGAGCCACCAGCTGCCGGTCTCGCGCTCGAGAGTGAAGCAGGCCACGCCATCGCCCACCGTGAGCACCAGCAGGGTGGAGGGTCCGTAGACCGCATAGCCGGCGGCGATCTGCCGGTCTCCGGGTTGCAGGAAGTGTTCCTCGCGCGGATCGTTCACGCCCTCGGGCAGTCTCAGCACCGAGAAGATGGTGCCGATCGAGACATTGACATCGATGTTCGAGGAGCCGTCGAGCGGGTCGAAGAGCAGCAGGAAGCCGCCCATCGGGTACTCGTTGGGGATGAAGTGCGGATGGTCCATCTCCTCGGAGGCCATGGCTGCGAGGTGCCCGCCCCACAGGTTGGCTTCGAGCAGGGTCTCGTTGGCGATGACATCGAGCTTCTTCTGCGACTCGCCCTGCACATTCTCGGAGCCCGCCTCGCCGAGCACGTCGGCCAGCGCGCCCTTGCCCACCGCATAGCTGATCCGCTTGCAGGCGCGCGCCACCACCTCGAGCAGCAGCCGCAGCTCGGCCGGGATCAGGCCCTTCTCGCGCTGCTTTTCGACCAGGTACTGGGTGAGGCTGATGCGGTTCATCAGGGGAGGCTCCGGTGGGCTGGGGCGGGCATTATCGCGCAGGCGGACGACTGCCCGGTTCAGTCCTGGCCGAGCGCCTTGCCCACCACCTCGCGCACATCGCGCGACAGGCCGGGCCGCGCCAGCACCCGCTCCAGGCTGGCGCGGGCCTGCGCCTGCCGATCGGGCGTGTACTTGCGCCAGCGGTCCATGGCGCGTGCCAGCCGCGAGGCGAGCTGCGGGTTGCGCGGGTCGAGCTCGCCGAGGATCTCCTCCCAGAAGCGGTAGCCCGAGCCGTCGGGCGCGTGGAACTCGGCGAGGTTGCCCTGGCAGAACGCGCCGATCAGCGCGCGGACCTTGTTGGGATTGCCCAGCGAGAAGGCCGGGTGCGCCATCAGCGCACGCACCTGATCGAGCACCGGCCGGCCGTAGGGGCTGCGATGGCGGGTGGCCTGCATCGAGAACCACTTGTCCATGGCCAGGGGCTCGTCGCCGAGCTCGTCGGCGAACCGGGCCAGCGCGAGCTCGGCCTGCGGGGCATGCCCGAGCAGCATGGCGGCGAGTGCACCCTGGCGGGCGGTCATGTTGTCGGCCTGCTCGAACTGCCGCAGGACAAGCTCGCCGGCATCGCGCTCGCCGGCCAGGGTCAGGAAGCCGAGCGACAGGTTGCGCAGCGCGCGCCGGCCGGCGGGCGCGGCGCCGGGATGGTAGGCGCCCTCGGGCGCGAGCCGCTCGTAAAGGTCGCGCCAGCGGGCTGCAAGGGCGCGGCCCAGCAGGGCACCCACGGCCATGCGCGCCACGCGCAGGGCCTGCGGGTCGACCACCGCGAGCTGCTCGGCCACCATGCCCTCGCCGGGCAGCGAGAGCATGAGCTCGCGAAAACCCGGGCTGAGGGCAGCGTCGTCGAGCGCTGCCTGCCAGACCGCGGTGAGCGGGCCGTCGGGGG
>NZ_CEXFHW010000127.1:0-11646 GCF_982640115.1 Quisquiliibacterium sp.
CTGGGCGCCGTGCACGGCAACGAGACCTGCGGCACCACCGCCATCCGACGGGTGCTTGCCGAAATCGCCGCAGGCACCCTGCCGGTGGCGCGCGGTTCGCTCACCCTGGTGCCGGTGGCCAATCCGGTGGCCTTTGCCCGCAGGCACCGCGAGGGCGATCGCAACCTCAATCGCGACTTCCGCGAGGTGGTCTCGCCCGAGACCGCCGAGGACCGCATCGCCAACCAGCTTGCGCCGCTGCTGGCCGCCCACGATGTCCTGCTCGACCTGCACTCCTTCGCCTCGCAGGGCGAGGCCTTCGTGTTCATCGGGCCGTCCAACAACACCGATGAGCTCGAGCCCTTCGCCCAGGCCGCGCGCGAGGAGGCGCTGGCCGCGGTGCTCGGCCCACGGCGTGTGGTGCATGGCTGGATGTCGGCCTTCGCCGCCGGCGTGATCGCGCGCAAGGCTCGCGGCACCACCGGCACCGCCATCAATGACAGCGTGGCCTATGGCGTGGGCACCACCGAGTACATGCGCTCGCGCGGCGGCTGCGCGGTCACGCTCGAGTGCGGCAACCACGCCGACCCGCAGGCGCCCGAGGTGGCCTATCAGGCCATCCACCGCACGCTCGCGCACCTGGGCCTCGTCGACCAGCCGGCGCCAGCCAGCAGCGGGCCCAAGGAGGTGATCGAGCTGCACCAGGTGCATGACCGCCGCCAGCCCGAAGACACCCTCTCCCGGGCCTGGCGCTCCTTCGACCGCGTGGGTGCCGGCGAACCGATCGGTCGCCGCGCCGACGGCGAAGTGATCGCCGCGCCAGCCGACGGCTACGTGGTGTTCCCCAATCCCAACGCGCTGCCCGGCCGGGAATGGTTCTACTTCGCGCGGCACAGCGCGCGCGCGGTGCCATGAAGATTCTCTCGGCCCTCGCGGGACTGGCGCTGCTGCTGGCCGGCAGCCTCATCGCGGCGCCGGCGCAAGCGGCCTTCCCCGATCGGCCGGTGCGCATCATCATCGGATTTCCCGCGGGCGGCCCGCTCGACGGCCACGCCCGGCTGCTCGCAGAACGGCTGCAGCAGTCCCTTGGCCAGCCGATCGTCATCGACTACAAGCCCGGAGCTGGCGGTGCGATCGGCGCCGAGTTCGTCGCTCGCGCGACCCCCGATGGCCACACCCTGCTGCTGGCCAACACCGGCGTGATGGTGATCAACCCGGCGCTCTATCCCCGCCTGCCCTACACGATGCTGCGCGACCTGATCCCGGTGGCGCGCACCGCCCAGCAGCCACTCGCCCTGGTGGTTCACCCCTCGGTGCCCGCCCGCGACCTCAGCGAGTTCATCGCCCTGGCGCGCGGGCAGCCCGGGCGCCTGAACTACGCCTCGGCCGGCAATGGCGGCATCTCGCATCTGGTGCCCGAGATGTTCAAGCAGGCCACCGGCATCTTCATGGTCCACCTGCCGTACCGGGGCAGCGCGCCGGCCTTCGCCGATGTGCTCGCCGGGCATGCGCAGTTCATGGCGGAATCCGTGCCGCAGGTGACAGCCTATGTGCGCCAGGGCAAGGTGCGGGCCCTGGGGGTCACCAGCCGCGAGCGCAGCCCCGCGCTGCCCGAGGTGCCCACGCTGATCGAGTCCGGCCTGAAGGACTTCGAGGTGGTGGGCTTCTACGGCCTGCTCGCTCCCGCCGGCACGCCGCCGGAGACGCTTGCCCGAGTGGCCCAGGCCCTGCAGCAGACGCTCGACAGCCCGGAGGTGCGATCGCGAATGATGCAGCAGGGCGCCGAGCCGGCCTTCCTCGGGCCCGAGGCCTTCGGCCGCTTCCTGCGTGCCGAGCTGCCGCGCTGGGAACGCGCCGTGAAGGCTTCCGGCGCGCGTCTGGACTGATCGCCATGCAGGAACCCCAGGAACGGGCTTTCGAGGGCCGCAGCGGCTTTCAGGAGGCGGTGCTGTCGGTGCTGGCCCTGGCACGCCGCGAGATCTGGCTGCTCGACCCCGATTTCTCGAGCTGGCCGATCCACGATGCCACCGGTGCCCGCGCCCTGCAAAGCGCGCTGGCACGCGGAGCAAGGCTGAAACTGCTGGTGGGCAACCCCGACTTCCTTCACCGGCAGGCCGATCGCTTCCTGCGCCTGCAGCGCCTGCACAGCGCCCGGATCCAGGTCAGGGTCTTTCCTGAATCGCTGCTGCTCGAGGAGTCGGTCCTGCTGGCCGACGATCAGCACCTGGTGCGCAAGCCGCACCGCGACAGCCGGATGGGCCGCCTGGTGATTGCCATGCCCAGCGCCACCGACGGCCAGCGCAAGCGGCTCGGGGCCATCTGGGATGAGTCCGGTGACGCCTTGCCGGCCACCACGCTCGGGCTCTAGCCGCGATTGCGCCGGCAAAGTGTGGCCTGATCCGCACAGTCATGGTGCGGATCAGGGTGATTTTCATCACGCTTGCGCGACCCGCTGATACAATCGGCGGCTGACTTGGATCGGTCTGCATCACCGTCGCGTCGCTGCCAGTCTCACTGGCGCCCTTCGGCGTGTCACGGCAGATCGCTCCCGAGTTCCTTCTGCAGCTGTTTCCTCCAATAACCATTTCCCTTCCCAGCACAAGGATCCTGTCATGAACAAGTCGCTTCTCGTTGCCTCGCTGATCGCCGTCGCCGTCGCCGCTTGCGGCAAGAAGGAAGAGCCGGCCCCCGCCCCCGCGCCGGCCCCGGCTGCTGCCCCGGCCCCCGCCCCGGCCCCGGCCCCGGCCGAAGCGCCCAAGACCGACGCTGCGCCGGCCGACGCCGCCAAGGATGCGGCCAAGGACGCCGCCAAAGACGAAGCCAAGAAGTAATTCGGCTTCCCCTGAAAAAAGCCGGCCGCGAGCCGGCTTTTTTCTTGCCTGCACGCGGCAACGCGCAACGCAGGCTCAGACCTCGGTCCAGTCGATGCCGCTGTCCTGGTCGGCGACGCGAATGTCTTCGGGGCGGGCGCCCGCCCAGGCAGGCGCCAGGGCGCTTCGGGCGAGTTCCGGCCGGTTGTTGCTGCGGCTGAGGTGGGCAGCCACCACCGTGCGCAGGCGGCTCTGGTCGAGGGCGCCGAGCAACTGCGCAGCGGCGCCGTTCTCGAGGTGCCCGTACGGACCGGCGATGCGCCGCTTCAGCGACCAGGGATAGTCGCTGGCGGCCAGCAGCCCGGCGTCGTGATTGCACTCGAGCACCAGCGCATCCAGCCGGCTCATGGCGCGCACCACATGGGCAGTCACGCAGCCGAGATCGGTGAGCACCCCCAGCCGGGCCTGCCCGTCGTCGATGACGAACTGAACCGGCTCCCGGGCATCGTGCGGCACCGGCACCGGCTCGATGCGCAGACCGGCCACCTCCAGCACCTGATGCGCATCGAGGCACTGCAACCGCAGGCCGGCGGGCGGCTGCGGCAGACCTGCGAGCGCTGTCCCGGTGGTCATGTGCAGCGGCGCGTCAGCGGCCACCGCCACGCGGGCCGCCCCGCCGATGTGGTCGCTGTGCTCATGGGTGACGAAGACCGCGTCGATCTGCTCGATGGCCAGACCCAGGCCCGCCAGACGCCGGCGTGCCTCGCGCACGCCGAAGCCGCAGTCGATGAGAATCCGGGTGGGCGACGCGCCACCGGCCTCGACCAGCAGCGCGTTGCCCTCGCTGCCGCTGCCCAGGCTGGCGAAACGCACCGCGGGCGCGCCCGAACCCGACCGGCGCTACTGCAGCTGTTCGCGCAGCAACGCGAGGATCTTGCTGGCGGTTTGCCGATCGTTCTCGGCGCGGGGCGGCTGACCATCACGCAGCTGCACGCCGACCATCGACGCCTCGCCCTGGGCCTGCACGCGGATGCGGTACTGCTGCGCCGACGTGGGCCGGCTGTCGCCGAACTTGAAGGTGCGCGCAAACCAGCCCTGTCCGCTGGAGTTCTTCGCCTCGACCTCGGGGTCGATGTAGCGCACGAAGTAGACCCCCTGTGAGCGATCGCGGTCCTCGACGGTGAAAGCGCCGCGGTCCAGGGCGAGCCCCACCTGCCGCCAGGCGCGATCGAAGGGTGCGGCCACCTGCAGTCGCTGCTCATCGCCGCTGCCCACGAGCACGGCACGCGAGGCTGCCGCCGGCACGGCGCTGGCGCCGGCGGCACCCGCAGGGGACGGCGCTGCGGCGGGCGCTGCAGCCACCTGCTGGCGCGCACGCTGCTGGTCGGCGCCGAGCTTGACCATCAGGCGGCTGAGGAACTCGGCCTCGAGTTCGGGGTCGCTGGGGCGCGGCGTCCAGACCGTGGAGGAGCGCTGGGTATCCTTGTAGATCTCGACCAGACCGCGGTGGGTGATGAAGATCTCGGTGGCGCCCGACCCGGTGCTCTCCAGGCGGGTGCGGAACTTGTCGCGCTCGCCGGTGGAGTAGAGGCTGTCGAACACCTTGCCCAGGGTGTTGCGGATGAAGTCCTGCGAGAGCTTGGCACGGTTCTCGGCCCAGTCTGTCTCGAGGATGCCCACCTCCGGCATCTCGCTCTGGATGATGAAGCCGCTTTCCTGCCAGAACTCGCGCACCAGCGGATAGACCCGCTCGGGCGGCAGGTTCACGCTCAGCCAGCGCCGGTTGCCGGCGCGCTCCACCCGCACGCCGTCGGCGGCGGGCAGCACGCGCGGGCCCTCGGCGGTGCGCTCCGGACGGGCGCTCTGGAAGCCGGACAGGGTCTGGGGCTGGCCGCGCGACGGGATCGCGAATCGGTCATCGGAGCGCGGGCTGACCAGGTCAGGCGGCACCTCGAGGTTGGGCAGCTTGGCAGCCGAGCGGTAGTCGATCCGGGTGGCATTGTCGAGCGCCGAACAGCCGGCGAGCGCCAGTGCCGCCACCCACAGCGCCAGGCGGACAAGCGGCTTCACTGCATCACCCCGCTGACCTGGAGCGCCTGGCGCACCACCGGCTGCAGCCCCGCCGACAGCGGCGTAAGCGGCAGACGGATGCCCGCCGGCATGCGGCCCATCTCGGCCAGGGCCCATTTCACGGGAATGGGGTTGGCTTCGACGAAAAGCTTCATGTGCAGCGCCATGAGCTGTCGGTTGATGGCGCGCGCGGCAGCGAAGTCTCCGGCGAGCGCAGCCGCACACAGCCGGGCCATGGGGCCGGGCGCGACATTGGCGGTGACGGAGATGACGCCGTGCCCCCCCACCGCCATGAGTGCGAGGGCCGAGTCGTCGTTGCCGCTGTAGACCGCAAACGGCTCGGGCAGGCGGGCAAGCAGGTCAGCAGCCCGGGGCATGTCGCCGGTGGCGTCCTTCAGGCCGACGATGCCCGGCACCTGCGCCAGGCGCAGGATGGTGTCGTTGGAGAGATCGGCCACGGTGCGACCGGGCACGTTGTAGAGGATCTGCGGCAGGTCGACCGCCTCGGCCACCGCACGGAAGTGCCGGTACATGCCCTCCTGGGTGGGGCGGTTGTAATAGGGCACCACCTGCAGGGTGGCCGCAGCGCCCACGCTCGCCGAGTAGCGGGTGAGCTCGACCGCCTCGCGCGTGGAATTGCCGCCGGCGCCGGCAATCACGGGCACCCGGCCCGCACATTGCTCGACCGCCACGCGGATGAGCTCGTGATGCTCGTCGACATCGACCGTGGGCGACTCGCCGGTGGTGCCCACCGCCACGATGGCGGCGGTGCCTTCGGCGATGTGCCAGTCGATCAGCTTGCGGTAGCTGGCAAGGTCGAGGCTGCCGTCCTCGTGCATCGGGGTCACGATGGCGACGATGCTTCCAGTGATCATGGTGTCGGTCCGCGAGGAGTGGCCGGTCAGGCCAAACCCCGATTCTAGCCGAGGCCGGCGCCGGAACCGCCGCGGCCCCCTCACCCGATCGGGAAGCGCTCGGGGTCGAAGGGCGGACGCACTGCCGCCACCCGCTGCACCAGGGCGCCGGTGCCACGCGCAAGCCAGCCGCTCTCGTAGGCGAGCACGACGAGCCCGCTGCGCTCGCACAGCGCGAAGAGCTCGCCGGGCCGCAGCAGGAAATCGGGATTGCGCGGACGCCCGTAGCGCTCGTTGCCCTGCGCGAAGGTCTCGTAGACCAGAAGGCCGCCCGGTGCGAGACAGGCCGGCAGCAGATCGAGCCGTGGCCGGAACAGGTAGTTGGCCACCAGGATGGCATCCCAGGCCGACAGGGGAGCGAGCGCGGCCGGCCAGGGCGCGCCCTCGAGATCGGCCTGCACCCGATCCGCGCCAGCGGGCAGGCCCGCGAGCGCCTGGGCATCACGGTCGACGCCGGTGACCCGCGCGCCCCGGGCAAGCGCCGCCGACACATGGCGACCTTCGCCGCAGGCGAGGTCGAGCACACGCGCGCCGGGGGGCAGCGCCGCCATCCATCGGGCCAGCCAGGGACTTGGCGTGCCCTGGGACGGGTGGTGGTGGGATACTGCGATCACTGACGACATGGACGCCTCCGAGCCACACCGGCATGGCCTTGCCACAGTCTAGCGAAACCGATCCCCGCCCTGCCCTCGCCTGGCGGGCGCGGCTCGCGCTCGCCTTCTGGCCGCTGGGCGTGCTCGCCGCCTGCGCCGGCATGATCGCCGTGACCCATGCCCTGGGCGCACTGCCCGGTCTGCTGCTGCCCTGGGCGGCGCTCGCCGCGCTGGCGCTGGCGGCAGCCGCTGCAGCGCTCGCCCTGGTCTTCGATGCCCGGCACCAGCGGCGGCTCGCCCGCGCCCTGCAGGAATCGCGCGTCACGATCGATCGTCACCAGATGGCCGAGAGCCTCGCCCACTCGGGCACCTGGACGCTCGAACGGCTGACCGCCGCGGAGACCAGCGCCGCGCTCACCTGGAGTCCGGGCTGCTTCCGGGTCTGCGAGTGGCCCGAGGGCAGCCCGGAGCCGACCCTCGCGGCCTTCGTGGCCCTCATCCACCGCGACGACCGTGAGCGCTGGCAGGAGATCCACCGCCGCGCCATGCGCTACGGCGGAGAGGCGCGCATCGAGTACCGATTCCTGGGCCACGACCGCAGCCGCGCCGGCAATCCGGTCTGGATCCGCTCGATCGCCCGGGCCGAGCGCGGGCCGGGCGGCGAGATCAGCCGCCTGGGCGGCGTGGTGCAGGACATCACCGCCATCCGGGCCATCCAGCGGCGCCTGGCCTCCAGCGAGGCGAAGTTCCGCGAGCTCACCCTGCTCAGCTCGGACTGGGTCTGGGAGTCCGACAGCCAGTTCCGCTGGTCGTATCTCGCCGAGGGCGCGGGCATGGCCCTGGGGCCCTGGCGCCAGGCGCTGATCGGCCGCGCGCTCTGGGAGCCGCCCCCCGGACCGCGGGCCTTCGAGCAGCCCGACTGGCAGCGCCTGCGGGAACGCCTCGAGTCGCACGCCGCGATCGAGGACTTCGAGTACCCCATGATCGATCCGGGCGGTCAGGTGCGCTTCGTGGCAATCAGCGGCCGCCCGATCGTCTCGGTGGCGGGGCAGTTCATCGGCTACCGCGGCATCGGTCGCGACATCACCCACGAGAAGCAGCAGCGGCTGCTGCTGCGCCTGGAGAGCGAGGTTTCGGCACTGGTGCGCGAGCAGGACGACCCCGAGCGGGCGGTCACCGACACGCTGGCGCGGCTGTGCACCCTGATGGGCTGGATCGGCGGCGTGCACCTGCGCCGGCAGGCGGGCGACGATGCCACACCCGCGGTGCCCGGCGAATGCTGGGGCAGCCGCGCGTTCGAACAGATGGTGCAGGAGTTCCCCGACACCCTGGTCCTGAGCGGCGCCGAGACCGAGCCCGGCCCCTGGGACAGCACCCAGGCCCGCTGGGTGGGCGATCTTTCCCAGGAGCCGCTGCTCGCGCGGCTCTTTCAGGCCGAGCGGCTCGGGGCGCGCGCCATGCTGCTGGTGCCGGTGCTGCAGGAGGGCGGGCGCGTGGGGTCGCTGCTTGCCTGCCTGTCGGCCGCGCCACTGCAGGCGGGCCGCTTCCTCGAGCAGACCGCGGCGATCGTGTCGAGCAACCTGTCGCTGTACCTGCAGCGCAAGGCGGCCGAGCGGCGGCTCACCCACCAGTCGCTGCATGATGCGCTCACCGGCCTGCCCAACCGGGTGTCCATCGGCGAGCTGCTGCAGGCCCGCATCGCCCAGGGCGAGCCCACGGCCCTGCTCTACATCGACCTCGACCGCTACAAGATCATCAACGACACCCTCGGCCACACCGTGGGCGACCAGGTGCTGATCGAGGTCGCGCAGCGCCTGCGCGACGCGATCCGCGGGCAGGATGTGGCCGGCCGCATGGGCGGCGACGAATTCGTCATCCTGCTGTCGCGGCTATCGGATCGCGCCGAGATCGAGCGCATCGCGCGGCGGGTGCTGTCAGCGGTCGAGAAACCCTTCGTGCTGTCCAACCGCGCCTACTTCCTGTCGGCGAGCATCGGCGTGGCCATCCACCCCGACGACGGCGCCGACGCCGCCCTGCTGATCAAGTGCGCCGACAGCGCCATGTACCGCGTGAAGTCGGAGGGCCGAAACGACATCCGCTTCTTCACCGGGGCAATGTCCGACGAGCGCAGCGAGCAGCTGCAGCTCGCCGCCGAGCTGCCCCTGGCCATGCAGCGTGGCGAGGTCGACCTGCACTACCAGCCCATCCTCGATGTGAGTGACCGGCGGGTGGCCGGCTTCGAGGCCCTGCTGCGCTGGCAGCATCCCACGCTCGGCCTGCTGCGGCCCGAGCGCTTCCTGCCGGCCGCCGAGCAGAGCAACCTGATCCGCGAGATCGGGCTGTGGGCGCTGCGCCGTGCCATCGACGACCGACTGGAAATCGGGCTGCAGGCCCATCCCGATGCGGTGGTCTCGGTGAATGTCTCGGCCCGCCAGTTCACCGAGGAGGGCTTTCTCGGCTCGCTCAACAAGATGATGAACGAGCGCGGTCTGCCGCCACGGCTGCTGCAGCTCGAGCTCACCGAGAGCGCGTTCATCGAGCGGCCCGAACGCACGGTGGCCGTGATGTCCGAGCTGCGTCGGCTCGGGGTGCGGGTGATCATCGACAACTTCGGCACCGGCTACGCCTCGCTCGCCTACCTGAAGGACCTGCCCGTCGATGGCCTGAAGATCGACCAGGGATTCCTGCGTGGCCTGCCCCAGGACCGCGGCAATTCGGCGATCGTGCAGGCGATCAGCACGCTGGGAGCCCGGCTCGGCCTGCAGATTCTCGCCGAAGGCGTGGAAACCGCCGACGAACTCAATGCCCTGCGCGCGTTCCAGTGCGATCGCATGCAGGGCACGCTGATCGCCGAGCCCATGCCTTTCGGCCGGCTGAGCGGCTTTATGGCCACGCTGCCCGAAGTGCGCCGCATGCATCTGGTACGCGAGGGCGGTGCACCGCCAGCCTGAGCGCAAGCCGGCCGTCTGCCGGAACGCAGCCGCGCTGCCGGCCCGAGCGCAACCCGAGCGCCGACCACCGCTGCGCCGGGCGGTCGGGCCGTATCGGAATCAGCGCGGCGTTGCGGCCGCGGCCAGCGACTCGAACTGCGCGACGGTACGCTCGATCTCGGCCAGCACCGACCACATCAGGGCGTCGGCCGGCCGCTGCTCGGCGATCATGGCCTCGCGGTAGGCACCGATCAGCGCCCGGTAGTACCAGAGCATGCCCTCGCGGCCACCATTGAAGCGCGCCCAGAGCTGCTCGCCGATGCGGCGGTAGTCGGCCAGGATGGCGCGGGCGTTATGCAGCTTGTCGCACATCGACACCAGGCGCACCGGCGCGGGCGCCGCCCGCAGATGCGCCACATAGGCGTCCTTGCGGGACTGCCACAGCGCGCGGTTGCCGTTCTCGCGGTCTTTCTCGGTCTGCGACTCGGCATCGGAGCAGCCGACCACGATCGCCAGCACCGCCGCACCGAAGCGCTCGGCGATCTCGCGCTTCATGCCCTCGGGGTCGTCGCCCGAACGGTCCTCGATGGCATCGTGCAGCAGCGCGCCGATCGCCTCGTCTTCGGTGCCGCCATGCTCCATGACCAGGGCGGCCACGGAGATGAGGTGCGACACATACGGCAGATCGGTGCCCTTGCGCAGGTGCCCCAGGTGCACGGTGTGGGCCCAGGCCATGGCCTGGCCGAATCGCTCGGTGTAGACCCGCGGCGCGCTCATGTCGCGCTGCCCTGGTAGGCCAGACCCATGGCCTGACGCACATCGCGCATGGTCTCGGACGCCACCTTGCGGGCCCGCTCGCAGCCGTCGGCCATGATGTCGCGCACCAGCGCCGGGTTGTCGAGGTAGGGCTGGGCGCGTTCATGGAAGGCCTGCTGCTCGCGCAGCACGGCATCGATCACCGGCTGCTTGCATTCCAGGCAGCCGATGCCGGCGCTGCGGCAGCCCGCGGCAGCCCACTCGCGGGTGTCGGCCGGCGAGTAGACCTGGTGCAGCTGCCACACCGGGCAACGCTCGGGCTCGCCGGCATCGGTGCGCCGCACCCGCGCCGGGTCGGTGGGCATGGTGCGGATCTTGCGCGTGACCGAGGCCGGGTCCTCGCGCATGGCGATCGCGTTGCCGTAGCTCTTGCTCATCTTCTGGCCGTCCACGCCGGGCATGCGGGAAGCCTCGGTGAGCAGGGCCTGGGGCTCGGAAAGGATCATGCGGCGGCTGCCCTCGAGCCAGCCGGAGAGCCGCTCGCGATCATCCTGGCCGAGGCTGGCTGCCGCCTGCAGCAGCGCCCGTCCCTCGTCGAGCGCGGCAGCATCGCCCTGCTCCTGGTAGCGGGTACGCAGCGCCTGGTAGGTCTTGCCGGCCTTGCCGCCGAGCTTGCGGATGGCGGCCTCGACCTTCTCCTGCAGGCCGGGCTCGCGGCCGAAGAGGTGGTTGAAGCGGCGCGCCACCTCGCGGGTGAGCTCCACATGCGGCACCTGGTCCTCGCCCACCGGCACCCAGGCCGCGCGATAGACCAGGATGTCGGCCGACTGCAGCAGCGGATAGCCGAGGAAGCCATAGGTGGCCAGATCGCGATCGGCGAGCTTTTCCTGCTGGTCCTTGTAGGTGGGCACCCGTTCCAGCCAGCCCAGCGGCGTGCACATCGACAGCAGCAGGTGCAGTTCGGCATGCTCGGGCACGCGGCTCTGGATGAACAGCGTGGAGCGGGCCGGATCGACGCCGGCGGCGAGCCAGTCGATGACCATGTCCCAGACGCTGGCCTCGATCACCTCGGGCGAGTCGTAGTGGGTGGTGAGCGCGTGCCAGTCGGCCACGAAGAAGTAGCAGGGATGCTCGGCCTGCAGGCGGACCCAGTTCTTCAGGGCGCCGTGGTAGTGGCCCAGGTGCAGCGCGCCGGTGGGGCGCATGCCGGAGACGACCAGTTCGGGAAACATGGCTGGATGGGCGCGACGGTGTGGCCGGCGCGTCAGGGGGAAGACCCATCGATGATAGCAAGGCGGGTTGCGGGCGAGCCCGCCCGCGCGCTCAGTCGGCGGCGGCCAGTTCGATGCGGCCATCCACCGCGCCGCAGCCGATGCGAGTGACCATCGGTTGCTCGCCGGTCATGTCGACCACCGTGGTGGGCACCAGGCCCTGGCCGCCGGCATCGATCACCGCCTCGATGCGCTTGCCCAGCCGATCAAGGATCTCGTCGGCCTCGTGCAGCGGATCGTCGTCGCCCGGCAGGATGAGGCTGGTGCCCAGCACCGGTCCGCCCAGGGCCTCGAGCAGGCCGGCGATCACCGGGCTATCGGGC
>NZ_CEXFHW010000128.1:0-11592 GCF_982640115.1 Quisquiliibacterium sp.
CTGCGAGTAGATGTTGTTGGTGAGGCCGGTGAGATACAGACCCAGCATCGCGCCGAACACCCCCAGCGGGATCGCGAACAGCACCGCCAGCGGCACCGTCCAGCTCTCGTAGAGCGCAGCCAGGAACAGAAAGACAAACAGCAGGGCGAGACCGAACACCACCGGCGCCTGACCGGCCGATTGCTTCTCCTGCAGGCTGATGCCGGACCACTCGTAGCCGTAGCCGTCGGGCAGCTTCCCGGCTGCGAGCCGCTCCATGGCGGCGAGGGCCTGGCCCGAGCTGTAGCCGGGCGCCGGCTCGCCGCTGATCTCGGCGATGCGAAAGAGGTTGTAGCGGTCGATCAGGGTGGGGGCGCCGGTGGGCGCGGCCTGCACCAGGGATGACAGCGGCACCATCTGCCCGCTGGCCGCGCGCACCTGGAAGGCACCGATGGCGGCGATGTCGGCCCGATAGTCGCTGTCGGCCTGCATGGTCACCTTGTAGGTGCGCCCGAAGCGGTTGAAGTCGTTGATGGTGACGCCGCCCAGGAAGGTCTGCAGGATGGCGGTGACGTCGCTGATCGGCACGCCGAGCTTCTTCGCCTTCTCGCGGTCGATGTCCACCCGGAACGCCGGCACCGCCGGGTTGAAGGTGGTGTAGACATTGCGCAGCTCGGGCTGCTGATTGGCGGCGGCCACGAAGTCGGCAGCCACCTTCGAGAGCTGCATGGGGGTGGCGCCGGCGCGGTCCTGCAGCTTGAAGCTGAAGCCGGCCGAGGCGCCCAGCCCTGGCACCGCCGGCGGATTGAGCGCGAGCACCGAGGCTTCGGGCAATGCGCGGGCCTTCTTCAGGAAGCCGCCGATGATCGCCCGAAGCTGGGTCTCGGGGCTGGTGCGCTCTTCCCAGGGGTCGAGCACGGCCAGGAACAGGGCGCTGTTCGATTGCACCGAGCCGTTCATGAGGTTGAAACCGTTGATCACGAGCCGCTTGCGCACGCCGGGCGTGGCCGCAAGGATCTCGTCGATGCGGCTGGTGACCTCGATGGTCCGGTTCATCGAGGCAGCCTGGGGCAACTGCACCGAGCCCAGGAAAAAGCCCTGGTCTTCGGGGGGCACGAAGGTGCCGGGCACCCGGCTCATGAGTTGCCAGGTGGCCGCCATCAGCGCGGCCAGCACCGCCATGGCCAGCACCGCCCGGCGGATCATCACGCCCACCCCCCGGCCATAGCGCTCGGTGAGCCGGTCGAAGCCGCGGTTGAAGGCGCCGAAGAAGCGCGCCAGCGGACCGTTCGCCGCGGTGTTCTTCGGCTTGAGCAGCAGGGCGCACAGCGCCGGCGTGAGCGAGAGCGCCACGAAGGCTGACAGCGCCGTGGACACTGCCACGGTGATGGCGAACTGCTTGTACATCACCCCGGCCATGCCGCCCAGGAAGGCCACCGGCACGAACACCGCTGCCAGGATCATGGCAATGGCCACCACCGGGCCGGAGACCTCCTCCATCGCCTTGATCGTGGCCTCGCGCGGCGCGAGACCGCCGTGGTTCATGTGGTGCTCCACCGCCTCGACGACCACGATCGCATCGTCGACCACGATGCCGATCGCCAGCACCATGCCGAACAGGGTGAGGGTGTTGATGGTGAAACCCAGCAGCGTGAATGCCGCGAACGCGCCCACCAGCGAGACCGGCACCGCGAGCATCGGGATCAGCGTGGCCCGCCAGCTCTGCAGGAACAGGAACACCACCAGCAGCACGAGCAGCAGCGCCTCGAAGAAGGTGTGCACCACCTCCTCGAGCGAGGCGGTGATGAATACCGTGTTGTCGTGGATCACCTCGTAGCCGAGGTCCTCGGGGAACGAGCGCGAGAGCTCGGCCAGTCGTTCGCGAATGAGGCGCGCGGTCTCGATCGCGCTGGCATCGGGGGTGAGATTGATCGAGAACGCCGCCACCGGCTTGCCGTCGAGCCGCGACTGGAAGAGGTAGTCGCGCGCGCCCATCTCCACCCGGGCGATGTCGCGCAGGCGCACGAAGGAGCCGTCGGGCCGCGAGCGGATCACGATCGCGCCGAACGCCTCGGGGTCGGCCAGCCGGCCGCGTACCGACACGCTGTACTGGAACTGCTGGTCGCGCGGCGCGGGCATCTGCCCCACCTGGCCGGCAGGCGCCTGCAGGTTCTGCTCGCTGACTGCCCGCATCACATCGGCGGGCGTGAGCCCGAGGGAAGCCATGCGGTCGGGCTTGAGCCAGATGCGCATGCCGAAGTCCGAGCCGAACATCTGCACATTGCCCACGCCCTTGACCCGCTTGAGCGCCTGGATCACGTTGATGGACGCGTAGTTGCTCAGGAAGAGCTCGTCGTAGGTGGACTTCGGCGAGACCAGCGCCGCGTACATCAGCGAGTCGGGACTCTGCTTGCGGGTGCTCAGTCCCGCTGCGATCACCTCGGCCGGCAGACGCGAACTCGCCTGCGAGGCACGGTTCTGCACCTGCACCGCGGCAATGTCGGGATCAACACCGAGGGCGAAGGTGACATCCAGCGAGTACGAGCCGTCGCTCGCGGCGCTGGAGGTCATGTAGAGCATGCCTTCCACGCCGTTGACCTGCTCCTCGATCGGGGTGGCCACCGACTCCTCGACCACCTGGGCATTCGCGCCGGGGTACACGCCGGCCACCCGGACGGTGGGCAGGGTGATCTGCGGGTACTGGGCGATGGGCAGGTTCAGGCCGGCGATCAGGCCAGCCAGCGTGATGACGATGGCGGTGACGATGGCCATCACCGGCCGGAAGATGAAGAAGCGCGCCATGATCGGGCCGGCTCAGGGCTTGGCCGTCGGCGCAGCGCCGGCCGCGGCGGGTGCCGGCTTGCCTGGCCCGGGTGCGGCCTCGGGGGCCTTCAGCGGCACCAGCGCCCGCGGCGACACCACCGTGCCGGGGCGCGCGGATTGCAGGCCATCGACGACGATGCGCTCGCCGGCCTTGAGCCCACCGGTCACGAGCCAGTTCTCGCCGCTGCGCGCGCCGAGTTCGACGGCGCGCTGCTCGACCTTGTCGCCCTCGCCGACCACCATCAGGAACTGCCGCCCGAGCATCTCGCCGACCGCCTTCTGCGGCACCAGCAGCGCGTTCTCCAGGGTGTCGTGAGGGATGCGCACCCGCGCGCTCATGCCAACCCGCAGCATGTCGGCCGGATTGGGGAAGACCGCCCGCAGGGTGAGCGTGCCGGTGCCTGCGTCAAGCGCGCGGTCGGCGAAATCGATGCGGCCTGCCTGGGGATAGACGCTGCCGTCGGCCAGCACCAGGCGCACCGCGCGGCGCATCACCGAGTCCCGGCTTGCGGGCGCGCCAGCGGCGCCGCGCATCACCGCGAGATAGTCGGTCTCGGGGATGTTGAAGTACGCGACCATCGGATCACGGGTGGAAACCGTCACCAGCACGGTCTGCCCGGCCGAGGCCAGACCGCCGACCTCGACCTTCTGCAGCCCGACCAGCCCCGCCATCGGCGAGCGTACCTCGGTGTAGCTGCGTTCCAGGCGCGCCGACTCCAGCGCTGCCTGCCGGGCATCGACCACCGCCTTCACCTGCCGCTCCTGGGCGACCGTCTGCTCGTAGGTCTGGCGCGGGATGGCGTTGTCCTTGAGCAGCGGCGCGTAGCGCTCGACATCCTGGCGCACCCGCGCGAGATTGGCCTGCGCCTCGGCGAGATTGGCCTGGGCGGAGGCGATTGCCTCATCGTAGGGCCGGGAGTCGAGCACGAAGAGCAGGTCGCCGGCCTTCACCGGCTGACCGGGCGCGAAGCCGATGCGGGTGACGATGCCCGAGGCGCGGGGGCGCAGTTCCACCTCGCGCAAGGCCTTCACCTCGGTGACGATCTCGGTGAACAGGGTGGTGGACTGGGGGGTGACGGTCATCACGGTCACCTCGGGGGGCGGCGGCGCCGGCGGCGCAGCGCTCTTGCCGCCGGTGGCCTGTTCGCGGCCACAGGCCACCAGGATGAGACTCAGCAGCAGCAGGCCCGCCCGGCGGCGGATGCGCGCTGCGGCCGCGTGCCGGGCCGCCCGGGGCTGCAAGGGGCGCGGGATCGGGAGAATGTCGGTCATCGGGGCATCCTGGGGAAGGCGGGGCGCCGGGATGGTGATCGGCGCCCGGCGGCGACGCAGGGATCGTGCAAACAGGCCGCGGGAGTATAGCGGCAGCCCCTGCAGGTGCTGGCGGTCGACAAGGCATGAAGCGGACGCGCCATGCCCGCGCCGGACGCGGCATGAGGGCAGGAGCGGCCGGCCTTGGTTACGATGCGTGCTTCACGCCGCCACCATGACCGACACCGACCCGAGGCTTCGCTTCTTCGCGCTTTTCAGCGCGGTGATGCTGCCGATGTTTCTCGCCGCGGTCGATCAGACCCTGCTCGCGCTGGCCACGCCGGCCATCGCGGCCGAGTTCGATGAACGGGATGCGACCTCCTGGCTGGCCACCGGCTATCTGCTGGCCTCGGTGTCGATGGTGCCGCTCTACGGTCGTCTGGCTGACCGCTTCGGCCGGCGTCGCCTGCTGGGCGTGGCACTGGGCGTGTTCAGCCTGGGCGCGCTCGCCTGCCTGGTCGCCCCCACGCTGCCGGCGCTGGTGGCTGCGCGAGCCCTGCAGGGCGCAGGTGGCGCCGGGCTCATGAGCCTGTCGCATGCGCTGATCGGCGAGGTGCTCGCGCCGCGTGAGCGGGCCCGCTATCAGGTCTACTTCGCGATGGTCTTCGCCAGCGCGAGTCTGATGGGCCCGCTGCTCGGCGGCATCGTGGTCGAGCTGGTGAGCTGGCGTTGGCTGTTCGCGGCGACGCTGCCCTTGTGCGCCTTCGCGGGCTGGCGGCTGGCGCAGTTGCGCCACACCCCGCCGCCGCTCGACTCCCGTGGCCGGGTCGATGTGCGCGGCGGCCTGCTGTTCGTGGCGGCCACCGGGCTGAGTTTGTGGCTGATGTCGCGCCCCGGCGCCGCCTCGGTGCTGGGCGGCGCTGCCCTGATCGGCTGCGTGGTGCTGGCTGCGGCGCTCTGGGTGTTGCTGTGGCGCCTCGGTCGCCGGGTCGCCCAGCCCTATCTGCCGCTGGAGCTGCTGCGCATGCCCGTGATGCGCCATGCCGCCTTCGCCACCCTGGCCAATGCCGCGGCCTCGTTCGCCCTGGTGTTCTATCTGCCGGCCTACCTGCAATGGATCCTGGGCACCAGCGCGGCGCAGTCGGGGCTGCTGCTGCTGCCCTTCACCGGCGGCTCGCTGCTTGGCGCATCGCTGGCCGGTCGCATCGTGCTGCACACCGGACGCACCCGCGAGCCGCCGATGCTAGGGCTGCTGATCGGTGCGCTGTGCCTGGCGGGGCTGGGTCTGGCGCCGCCCTCGCGCCTGCTGGTCATGGTGCTGGGCGGCTTCACCGGGGTGGGGCTGGGCATGGTCATGGCGGTCACCCAGATCATCAGCCAGGTGGCGGCCGGTCCGGCCCGTCTGGGGGCGGCGGCCGCGGTGATCTCGCTGTCGCGCAATCTCGGCGCCGCCACCGGTTCGGCGGCCTTCGGCGCCATCGCCTTCAGCCGGCTGGCGCCGGGTACCGGCCTGGGCGGCGGGGTGGCCAGCGCCGCGGAGTCGGTCGGCTTCTCGCTGGCCTTCCTGGCCGCGGCCGCGATATGCCTGGCCGGCGCCTGGTCGGCCTCGCGCCTGCCCCGCGACCGGCTCGGCGCCGAACCGTCCGCCAGCACCACGCCGCGCCCCGATCGATGAGCACACCCCCGGCCGCCCGCGACAGCGATCCGATCTTCATGCGGGCCGCGCTCGAGCAGGCCCGTCACGCCTATGTGCAGGGCGAGGTGCCAGTGGGCGCGGTGGTGGTGCTCGAGGGCAGGGTGATCGCCACCGGCTGCAACCAGCCCATCGGTGAGCATGACCCCACCGCCCATGCCGAGATCCGCGCACTGCGCCAGGCGGCGCAGGTGCTCGGCAACTATCGGCTGCCGGGCTGCGAGCTCTTCGTCACCCTCGAACCCTGCGCGATGTGCGCGGGCGCGATCCAGCATGCCCGCATCGCCCGTCTGGTCTGGGGCGCCTCCGACCCCAAGACCGGCGCCTGCGGCAGCGTGCTCGACCTCATGGCCGAGCCGCGACTGAACCACCATTGCGCGGTCACCGGCGGGGTGCTGGCCGATGAATGCGGCACCCTGCTGCGCAACTTCTTTGCCGAGCGGCGGCAGCGGCGTGCTCCCGCGGCGAGCTTTCCGCCGCTGCTAGGCCGGCGACCGCTGCGCGGCCCGCGCCTGGTCCTCGAGCCCCTGGGGAGCGCCCACGCCGAGGCGCTGTGGCCGATATTGTCTGATCCGGCCTTCGATCCGGATGGCGAGTCGCCACCGGCGTCGCTGGCCTGGCTGGAAGAGTCGCTGCGCCAGCGGGAGACGCGGCGTTCGGCCGATGGCCGGCGCGCGATCCTCGACTGGGCGCTGCGCCATTCCGACAGCGGCGACTACCTGGGTCGGGCTCAGGCCACGATCACCGGCGACCGCCAGGCGGTGGTGCGCTGTGCCGTGATGCCCTCCAGGCGGCGGGAAGGCTGGGCCACCGAGGCGCTGCGCTGCGTGCTGGAGGACCTGACCGGGGAGGCTGGCACGACCCGCATCTGGGCCATGACCCGCCCGGGCGAGGCGGCTGCCGAGCGGCTGCTCGACCGCCTGGGGTTCGTGCCCGCGGGGCGCGAGGCTTACCCGCTGGATGATGCGATGAGCGGCGCGCGGCTGTTCAGCCGACCAGGCCGCATCACCGGCTGATCAGATCACTGGATCTTGGCCTTGGCCCGGAGATCCTTCTGGAGCTCCTGGATGCGGCGACGCTCGAGTTCCTGCTGGATCTGGGGCTTGACCTGCTCCAGCGGCGGCGCCTTGGCTTCCCGCACATCGTCCAGACGGATCACATGCCAGCCGAACTGGGTCTGCACCGGGGCCTCGGTGAACTTGCCCTTCTCGAGCTTGCTCATCGCGTCGGCGAAGGGCTTCACGAAGGTGGACGGCACATTCCAGTCGAGGTCGCCACCGTTGGCGGCCGAACCGGTGTCCTTCGACTGCTTGGCCAGATCCTCGAACTTGGCGCCCTTCTTGAGGTCGGCGATGATCTGCTTGGCCGCGTCTTCCTTCTCGACCAGGATGTGTCGGGCACGGTATTCCTTGTCGGCCTGCCCCTTGATCGCCTTGTCGTACTCGGCCTTGATGTCGGCGTCGGTGATCGGATTGGTCTTGAAATGGTCGCGGATGACCGCCCGGATCAGGATCTCCTGGCGGGAGGTGTCGAGCTGACGCTGCACCTCGGTGTTGCGCATCAGGCCGCGACGCTCGGCCTCCTGGGCGAAGATCTCGCGGGCGATCAGCTCTTCGCGGACCGCGGCCCGCAGCTCGGGGGAATCGGGCCGGCCCTGGGCTGCCAGCGCAGCCACGAATTCATCGACCTTCTGCTTGGGGATGGGCTTGTTGTTGACGATGGCGGCGTTCTGGGCCCACGCAGCGGACAGCGACAAGGCCAGCACGGCGCCAACGGCGGCCCTGGCGCAGGAACGGGTAAAGCTCATGGGTGGGATCCTCAGGTTGGCGAGCCGGCCTCGTCGGGCGAGCGCGCTTCGATGGCGAGCGCATGGATGCGATGCGGCATCCAGTCGCGGACGGAATCATACACAAGGCGGTGTCGGGCCACGGTGCGCAGACCGGCGAACGCGGCGCTCACCACCCGCACCCGGAAATGACCCGCGCCACCGCTGGCCCCGGCGTGCCCGGCATGCAGATGGCTTTCGTCGATGAGCTCGATCGAGGCATCAGGAAGGGCGGCTGCGAGCCGGGCCCGGATCTCGTCGGGCTCAGGACGCATCGCCGTCTTCCTGGATGTGACGGCCCAGCCAGAGCGCCTGCAGGATCACGAAGCCGACGGTCAGGCCGAGGGAACCGAAGAGCTTGAAGTTGACCCACGTGTCGGTGCTGAAGCCGTAGGCCACCCACAGATTGAGCACCGCCTGCAGCACGAAGAACCCGGCCCATGCGTAGTTGAGGCGGGTCCAGATCGGCTCGGGCAGTCTGATCTGCTTGCCGAGCATGAGCTGGATGAGGTTGCGGCCGCGGAGCAGGCGTGCGCCGAGCAGGGCTGCCGCGAAGGCGCCGTAGAGCACCGTGGGCTTCCACTTGATGAAGGTCTCGTCGCGCAGGAAGAGGGTCATGCCGCCGAAGACCACGATGATGCCCAGGCTGGTCCACTGCATGGGCTCGATCGGCTGTCGCCGCAGGCGCAGCCAGCCGATCTGGCCCAGGCTCGCGGCAATGGCCACCGCGGTGGCCACATAGATGTCGGTGGTCTTGTAGGCCGCGAAGAACAGCAGGACCGGCAGGAGGTCGAAAAGAAGTTTCATGCCGCGAGTGTAGCGCGGGCCGCGTGGGGCGGCGCTGCGCCCCTGCTGCCATGGGCTATACTCGCGGGCTTTGCCCGGACCCCACGGAGAACGCCATGGCCGATCGTACCCGCACCCGCCGCAACACCCTCGAGCGGCGCTGCCTGCCCAAGTCGCTCAAGCGCCTGTTCAAGGGCTCGGGCAAGCCCATCTTCCGCATGCTCGAAAAGATCAAGAAGGCCTGACAGCCGCTGTCTGCGGGCCGAAGGCGGCAGGAAGCATCCTGTCGGGTGCGGCCTGCGCCTGGCCCGGAACCCGAGCCTGAGCTCGGCTTGCGCCTTGCCGATGCGCGATCCGGTCAGGCCTGCGGTGGGTCACTCCGTGTCTTGCGCGGGCGTGAACGCCAGTGACGCCGAGTTCATGCAGTAGCGCAGCCCGGTGGGCGGCGGCCCGTCCTTGAACACATGCCCGAGGTGGGCGTCGCACTGGCTGCACAGCACCTCGGTGCGGATCATCCCCCAGCTGAAATCGCGCTTGACCGTGACCGCATCGGGCGACACCGGCTCGAAGTAGCTGGGCCAGCCGGTGCCGGAATCGAACTTGCTGCCCGAAGCGAAGAGCGGCGCGTCGCAGCAGATGCAGGTGTAGGTGCCGCGCTCGTGATGATCCCAGTAGCAGCCGCTGAAGGCCCGCTCGGTGCCGTGCCGGCGGGCAACCTGATACTGCTCGTCGGTGAGCTGGGCGCGCCACTCGGCGTCGGTCTTGCGGATCTTGGTGGTGGTCATGTCGGCTGCCTGTTGCGGTCGGATTCATTCATTCTAAACCGCGCCTGCCTTCGGGCATGCGCGCCTCAGGGGCCTGCTTGACGCCGGCCAGCCGCGGCGGGAGCATCCCGCCTCTTTTCATTGCCCGGAGAGCCGCCATGCAAGGCCTGATGATGGACATGCCGCTGCTGATCTCGTCGATCCTGCAGCACGCCGCCCGCCACCACGGCGACGCCGAGATCGTCTCGCGCCGCATCGAGGGCGACATCCATCGCTACACCTACGCCGACTGCGAACGCCGCGCCCGCCGTCTGGCGAGTGCGCTCGGCCAGCTCGGCGCCGAGCCGGGCGACCGGGTGGCCACCCTCGCCTGGAACGGCTACCGGCACATGGAGATCTATTACGCCGCCGGCGGCATGGGCGGCGTGGTGCACACCATCAACCCCCGCCTGCATCCCGACCAGATCGCCTGGATCGTGAATCACGCCGGCGACCGCTTCTTTGCCTTCGACATCACCTTCCTGCCGATCGTCGAGGCGATCGCGCCCAAGTGCCCGACGGTGAAGGCCTGGATCGCCATGGTCGACGCCGACCGGCAGCCGAGCAGCGTCGCCATCCCCGGCCTGCTCAACCACGAGACCCTGCTCGCCCAGGGCAGCGAGGACTGGCAGTGGCCGCAGTTCGACGAGCGCAGCGCGGTGGCCCTGTGCTACACCTCGGGTACCACCGGCAATCCCAAGGGTGCGCTCTACTCGCATCGCTCCACGGTGCTCCACGCCTACGGCGCGGCGCTGCCCGATGCCATGGGTGCGTCGGCCCGCGATGTCATCCTGCCGGTGGTGCCGATGTTCCATGTCAATGCCTGGGGCCTGCCATATGTGTGCCCGATGGTGGGCGCCAAGCTGGTGCTGCCCGGGCCGGCGCTCGACGGCAAGTCGCTCTACGAGCTCTTCGAGGCGGAAGGGGTCACCTACTCGGCCGGCGTGCCCACGGTCTGGCTGGGCCTGCTGCAGCATGTGGCCGCCAACGGCCTGCGCTTCTCGACCTTCACCCGCACCGTGATCGGCGGCTCGGCCTGTCCGCCGGCGATGATCCGAACCTTCCGCGAGCAGTACGGGGTTGATGTCATCCACGCCTGGGGCATGACCGAGCTCTCGCCACTGGGCACGCTCTCGCGGCTGCAGAACCGGCACCTGAGCCTGCCCGCCGCCGAGCAGCAGAAGATCTTCGAGAAGCAGGGCCATGTGATCTTCGGCATCGACATGAAGATCACCGGCGACGACGGCGCCGAGCTGCCCTGGGACGGCAGGACCTACGGCAACCTGATGGTGCGCGGGCCCTGGGTGGTGAGCGAGTATTTCGGCGGTGAGGGCGGCGATCCGCTGGTCTATGACGAGCAGGGCCGCGGCTGGTTCCCCACCGGTGATGTCGCCACCATCGACGCCCAGGGCTACATGCAGATCACCGATCGCAGCAAGGATGTGATCAAGTCGGGTGGGGAGTGGATCAGCTCCATCGACCTCGAGAATCTCGCCATCGCGCACCCGGCGGTGGCCAATGCGGCGGTGATCGGCGTGGCCCATCCGAAGTGGGACGAGCGGCCTTTGCTGATCGTCGCGCTCAAGCCGGGCGCCCGCGTCACCCGCGAGGAACTGCTCGCCTTCTACGAGGGCAAGATCGCCAAGTGGTGGACGCCCGACGACGTCCAGTTCGTCGATGCGATCCCGCTCGGCGCCACCGGCAAGATCCTCAAGACCCGCCTGCGCGAGCAGTTCCGGGACTACCGCCTGCCCACCGCCTGATCCGGCGCCGGGCCGCCGCGGGCGGCCGCGCTACACTCCTGCCGATGCCGGCGGCTCTCCCGCCGGCGCCGCCGCGGCGCCCCCGTGGCGGCACCACGGGCGCTCCGGGCGCCCGCCCTCCTGCAACCCGCCGGGCCCGCGCCCGGTTTCCCGCTACGGAGATCCTGTGAGTCAGGCCAGCTACAGCGTCCAGGGCGACATCACCGTCGTCACCATGAACAACCCCCCGGTCAACGGACTGGGCCTTGAACTGCGCCGCGGCATCGTCGACGGCCTGAGCGCCGTGCTGGCCGATCAGGCGGTGCGCGCCATCGTGCTCACCGGGGCCGGCAAGGCGTTTTCGGGCGGGGCCGACATCCGCGAGTTCAACACCCCCAAGACCTTCGCCGAACCCAACCTGATGACCGTGATCAGCCTGATCGAGAACGCGTCCAAGCCGGTGGTGGCGGCGGTGCACTCGGTGGCCATGGGCGGCGGGCTCGAACTGGCGCTGGGCTGCCACTTCCGGGTGGCCTCGCCGGGCGCGCAGATCGCGCTGCCCGAGGTCAAGCTCGGCCTGCTGCCGGGCGCCGGCGGCACCCAGCGGCTGCCCCGGGTGGTGCCCTTCGAGATGGCGATGAACATGATCGTCACCGGCGAGCCGGTGCTCTCCGAGAAGTTCAAGGGCCC
>NZ_CEXFHW010000129.1:0-11558 GCF_982640115.1 Quisquiliibacterium sp.
CTCGACGAGGCCATCCTGGAGCATCAGCCGCTGCCGCCCGAGGGCTGGCTCAAGATCGACGAGGTGCCCTTCGACTTCGAGCGCCGACGGGTGTCGGTGCTGCTCGAGCACGCGGGCGCGCGGCTGCTGGCGGTGAAGGGCGCGCCCGATGACATCCTGCGCCTG
Organism: Quisquiliibacterium sp.; assembly: GCF_982640115.1. Taxonomy (NCBI): domain Bacteria; kingdom Pseudomonadati; phylum Pseudomonadota; class Betaproteobacteria; order Burkholderiales; family Burkholderiaceae; genus Quisquiliibacterium; species Quisquiliibacterium sp. The sequence continues at coordinate 166 of NZ_CEXFHW010000129.1, forward strand.
TGCACCCGGCATGACACGGCGGATGGCCCGCTGCCGCTCGACGAGGCCGGGCTGGCCGCGGCGCGCGCCACCTGCGCCGCGCTCGAGGACGAGGGCTTCCGGGTGCTGGCGATCGCCTCGCGGCCGGTGGCCATCGACCATCCGCACGCGGTGGTCGATGACGAGTCGCAGCTGGTGCTGGCCGGTTTCGCGGCCTTCCTCGACCCGCCCAAGGCGAGCGCGGGCAACGCGCTGCGCGCCCTGCGCGACAGCGGCGTGGACATCCGCGTGGTCACCGGCGACAGCGACCGCGTGGCCCGCCATGTCTGCGCGCAACTGGGCCAGCCGGTGCGCGGTGTGCTCACCGGCACGCAGATCGCCGCCATGGATGACGCCGCACTGCGCGCGAGCGTGGAAGGCGCCAACCTCTACTGCCGGGTCAACCCGGCGCAGAAGCTGCGGGTGATCCAGGCCATCCGCGCCCGCGGGCATGTGGTGGGCTACCTCGGCGACGGCGTGAACGACGCGCCCTCGCTGCACGGCGCCGATGTCGGGCTGTCGGTGGAGTCGGCGGTGGATGTGGCCAAGGCCGCCGCCGATGTGATCCTGCTGCGCCAGGACCTGCAGGTGCTGCACGAGGCGGTGCTCGAGGGGCGGCGCACCTTCGGCAACATCACCAAGTACCTGATGATGGCCACCAGTTCCAACTTCGGGAACATGTTCAGCATGGCGGTGGCCGCGCTCTTTCTGCCCTTCCTGCCGATGCTGCCCACGCAGGTGCTGCTCAACAACCTGCTCTATGACCTCTCGGAGGTGACCCTGCCCTTCGACGCGGTCGACGAGGACCAGACCCGCCGGCCGCATGCCATGGATGTCGACGCCATCCGCCGCTTCATGCTGGCGGTGGGCCCGGTGAGCTCGGTGTTCGACCTGCTCACCTTCGCGGTGCTGCTGCGCGGCTTCGAGGCCGGCGCGGCGCTGTTCCAGACCGCCTGGTTCGTCGAGTCGCTGTGCACGCAGGTGCTGGTGATCTTCGTGATCCGTACCCGCGGCAACCCGCTGAAGAGCCGGGCCCATCCGCTGCTCGTGGCCACCTCGCTGTCGGTGGTGGCGCTGGGCGCGCTGCTGCCCTTCACCACACTGGGCGCGCGCTTCGGCTTCGTGCCGCTGCCGGGCCCGCTGATGGCCGTGCTCGGGGCGCTGGTGGTGGCCTACCTGCTCTCGGTGCTGCTGATACGGCAGTGGTTCCATCATCGCCATCCGATCTGATGGACCGGGCGCCCCGGACGCCTGTGGCACCATGACCGCATGAAACTCAATCACGACATCGTCACCACCCCGCCGCGCCCGGCCTCCACGGTCATGCTGCTGCGCGACGGGCCGCACGGCCCCGAGGTCTTCATGGTGCGCCGGCACGGCCTGTCCGATGTGCTCGGCGGCGCCTATGTGTTCCCCGGCGGCAAGGTCGACCAGGACGACGCGGCGCCCGCGCTGCTCGCCCGCGCCGACCGGCCCGCGCCGGCGCTGCATGCCGCGCTGGGCGAGCCCGAGCTCGCCCCCGAGACCGCCGCCTCGATGTTCATCGCGGCGCTCCGCGAGACCTTCGAGGAGGCCGGGCTGCTGCTCGCCGGTGGCCCCCGGCCGCCCGATGCGGCGCGCGCGAGCGAACTCGCCCGCGAGGGCCTGGGCTTTGCGGAGCTCCTCGAGCGCCTGGACACCCATCTCGCCGTGGGCCGGCTGGTGCCCTTCACGCGCTGGATCACGCCGATCATCCCGTCGGTGCAGAGCAAGCGCTTCGATACCCGCTTCTTCGCCGTGAAGGTGTCCGGCGATGCGGTGGCCCGCCACGACGACCGCGAGACCACCGAGAGCGAGTGGCTTGCCCCGCGCGCCGCGCTCGAGCGCTACTGGGCGCGCGAGATCAGCCTCGCGCCGCCGCAGATCATGAGCCTGGCGCAGCTCGCGCGGCACGCCGATGTCGACTCGGTGCTGCGCGAGGCCGGCTCGCGCCCGCCGCCGGTCATCCAGCCCGAGCCGCTGAAGATGGACGGCCTGAGGGTGGTGGCCTACCCCGGAGACCCGGCCCATCCGGTGAGCGCGCGCGCCATGCCCGGCCCCTCGCGGCTGGTGTTCCGCGAAGACCGCTTCGAGCCGGTGGACGGATTCGGGGCGCTGTTCGCCTGAGCTCAGGCCGGCAGACGGCCTGACACCAGACGCCCCTGCGCCAGCGCCGCGCTCACCGCGCGGTCATCGCCCAGCACGATCATCGCGAACAGCCACTCCGCGAGGCTGTTCGCGGCACCGGTGCGCCGCGCCAGCAGCGGCGTGGCCCGGTCATCGAGCACCAGGAAGTCGGCCTCGTGGCCGGGCGCGAGATTGCCGATCCGATCACCCAGGCCCATCGCGCGGGCCGCGCCCAGGGTGTGGCGATACCAGAGCTCGCCCGGCGACAGCGTGACCCCGGAAAGCCGCGCCACCTCGAAGGCGGCCAGCATGGTCCGAAACGGCGAGAACGAGGTGCCGCCGCCAACATCGCAGGCCAGGCCCCAGTGGAAACCGGCGGCCCGCGCCGCGGTGAAGTCGAAGAGGCCGCTGCCCAGGAACAGGTTGGAGGTGGGGCAGACCGCCGCGCTCGCGCCGCTGGCCACCAGCCGGGCCCGGTCTTCGCCATCGAGGTGGATGCAGTGCGCGTACATGCTGCGCTCGCGCAGCAGGCCGAGCCGGTCATAGACATCGAGATAGCTGCGCGCGCTCGGATAGAGCTGCCGCACCCAGGCGATCTCGTCATGGTTCTCGGCCACATGGGTCTGCACCCAGGTGCCGGGATAGGCGCGGGCGAGCTCGGCCGCGCCGAGCATCTGCGCATCGGTGCAGCTTGGCGCAAAGCGCGGCGTGAGCGCGTAGCCCAGCCGCCCGCGGCCATGCCAGCGCTCGATCAGGGCCTGCGAGTCGCGCAGACCCTGGTGGGTATCGTCACGCACCGGCTCGGGGCTGTTGCGGTCCATCAGGCACTTGCCGGCGACCATGCGCAGGCCGCGCGCCTCGCTCGCGGCGAAGAAGGCCTCGGCGCTGGCGGCGTGCGATGAGCAGTAGGTCATGGCGGTGGTGATGCCATGGCGCAGCAGCTCGTCGAGGAACACCTCGGCGATCTGCGCGGCATAGACCGGGTCGGCAAAGCGCGCCTCGTGCGGGAAGGTGTAGTTCTCGAGCCAGGGCAGCAGCCCGTCGGCCGGCGAGCCGATGACATCGATCTGCGGGAAATGCACATGCACATCGACAAAGCCGGGCGCCAGCGTGCGGCCGCGCCAGTCGGACCAGCTCAGGCCGGGGTGGCGCGCGGCCACCTCGGCGAAAGGCCCTGCCGCGAGGATGCGGCCCTCGCTCACCACCAGCAGCGCGTCATCGAGCCGCTGCGGCTGGTCGAGTTCGTCGAATCGCAGCAGCGCTGCGCGGTATGCGTCCATCAGCCCCCCGGAAGTCGTCCCTGCACACCCTGCACATACCAGTTCATGCGGGCGAGCGCGTCATCGGAAAGCGTGCCCGATGCCTGCCGCACCCGCCCCTCATTGTCGACCAGGCGGCCGGCGAAGGGATGGCCGCGGCCCGCGGCGAGCTCGGCCTGGTGCAGGGCCACCTGGCGGCGCACCGCGGCGGGCACCGCGGCACCGAAGGGCGCCAGGCGCACCATGCCCTGACGCACCCCGCCCCACAGCGCCGAGTTGCGCCAGCGCCCCTCGATCACCGCCTGGGCCGACGCGGTGTAGAACTCGCCCCAGTGATGCGTGACCGCGGTGAGCTGCGCCTCGGGCGCGAACGCGCGCTGGTCGCTGTGATAGCCCACGCACCAGCGGCCGGCGGCCTGGGCGGCGATCGGCACCGCCGGCGAGTCGGTGTGGTTGGTGAGCACATCGGCGCCCTGCCCGAGCAGGGCCTGCGCGGCATCGCGCTCGCGCCCGGGGTCGTGCCAGGACTGCGTCCAGATCACCTTGAGGCTGGCCGCGGGATTGGCCGCCCGCAGCCCGAGCGCGAAGGCATTGATGCCCTGGACCACCTCGGGGATGGGAAACGCGGCCACATAGCCGGCCACGCCCGAGCGGCTGACCCCGCCCGCGGCCAGACCGGCGAGATACCGGCCCTCGTAGAAGCGGGCGTTGGCAAAGCCGACATTGGCCGTGGCGCGATAGCCCGAGATGTGCTCGAACACCGTGCCGGGATGATCGGCCGCCACCCTCAGCACGGACTCCAGGTAGCCGAAGCTCGCGGCCACGATCAGCCGGCAACCGTCGGCGACCAGTTCACGCAGCACGCGCTCGGCGTCGGGCCCCTCGGCCACCGAGGCCACATGGCGGGTGCGAACCTGATCGCCCAGAGCCTGCGCGAGGTGGCGCCGGCCCTCGTCGTGCTGGGCGCTCCAGCCCGCGGCCAGCAGTGGCGTGGGATAGAGGAAACCCACCTCCAGGGGCCCTGCCGGGGGCGCCGGCCAGGCCTGGCGAGGGTGGAGGGCGGTGAGCGCGGCAAGCGCGGGCGCCGCGGCAAGCAGGCCGCGGCGGGTGAGGTTTTTCGACATGGTTGTCCTCGACATGGCTCCCGGATTCGGAATTGCCCGCGCGGCGGGAGCAGCCAGCGGGCGGAGAATCGTACCCGAGCGCACGGCAGTCCCTTTCGCGCCCCTGCAGGGCAGTCTCGCCACCCGCTGCGCCCGCCCCCCGCCCGCCCCCCCGCAGAAGGCCCCCATGAACCCGCCCGCCGCCGCCCCGCGCCCGCCCGCGACACCGGTGTCGCGCCCGGCCGCACGCGTGCTGCGCGGCATCCTGTTCATCCTGATCGCGGTGAGCCTGTTCTCGTGCATGAACACGCTGGTGAAGCTGCTCAGCGCGCGCCTGGAATCGGTGCAGATCGTGTGGGCGCGCACCCTCGGACACTTCATCTTCATCGGCCTGCTCTTTCTGCCGCGCCACGGCCTGGGCATCCTGCGCACACCCTCGCCGGGCACGCAGTTCTCGCGCTCGCTGCTGCAGTTGTGCTCGACCACGCTCTACTTCATTGCCCTGCGCACCGTGCCGCTGGCCGAGGCCACCGCGATCAGCTTCCTCTCGCCGCTCTTCGTCACGCTGCTCGCGGTACCCTTCCTGGGCGAGCCCATCCGCGCCAACCGGCTGGTGGTGGTGCTGGTGGGCTTTGCCGGCGTGCTGGTGGTGGTGCGACCCGGCAGCGATGTGTTCCAGTGGTCCTCGCTGCTCATCCTGGGCAGCTCGCTGTGCTACGCCACCTATCAGGTGCTCACCCGCAAGGTGGCGGGCGGTGATCGCGCCGAAACCTCGGCGATCTGGAGCGCCATGGTGGGCAGCGTGCTGATGTCGCTGGTGGTGCCCTTCTTCTGGACCATGCCCGATCGCCTCACCGATGTGCTCATGCTGCTGGCGCTCGGCATCTTCGGCGGGCTGGGCCACTACTGCGTGGCGCGGGCCATGATCGACGCCCCGGCCAACATCGTGTCGCCCTTCCAGTACTTTCAGCTGGTGGGCGCAGGCCTCTTCGGCTGGCTGGTGTTCGACAACCTGCCCTCGATCAGCACCTGGGCGGGCGCGGCGATCATCGTGGCCAGCGGTCTGTACCTCGGCTGGAGCGAGACCCGCCGCGCGAAGTCCTGACAGCGGCCGGCATCCGCAGCGCCAGGCCATCCCATCCTTGCCCATCCGCATCGCCACCTCGTCATGACGCCCTTTCGCGCCTTCGCCCAAGCCCCGATCACCGCCACGGCATCACCCGCCGAACCCGGGGTGGTGCTCGACACGGCCATGACCGATGACTGGCTGCAGGGCCGGGTGGCCTTCGGCGGCATCCAGGGGGCACTGGCCGCGCTGGCCATGCGTGCGGCGGTGGGGCCCGAGCTGCCGATGCGGGCGCTGCAGTTCACCTTCGTGTCGGCCATCCAGGCGGGCCCCGTGCAGGCCGAGGCCTCGGTGCTGCGCCAGGGCCGCGCGATCACGCACGCGCAGTGCCGGCTGATCAGCGCCGGGCGCGTGGCCGCCCTGGCGGTGGGCCTCTACGGCGCCGGGCGCGAGACCCTCGCCGAGCACGACATGCCCGCCCCCGCCGGCGTCAAGCCGATCGAGACCCTTCACGATGCGCCCTGGCTGCCCGATCGCATGCCGGGTTTCCTGAAGCACTGGCAGATGCGCTGGGCGGGCGGCGCGCTGCCCTTCAGCGGTCAGCCCGCGCGGCCGGCCACGGTGTGGGCGCGCTTGCGCGAGCAGCCGCTGGACGCGGAGGCACCGGCCTGGCCCACCGATGCCGCCGGCCGCGAGGCCTGTCGGGTGGCGCTGGCCGATCTGCCGGCCTCGCCGGTGCTCTCGCGGCTGACCCGGCCGGCGCCGGGCGCCTCACTCACCTGGCTGCTGGAATGGCTGGCCGACCCGCGCGAGGGCGACCCGGCCGACTGGACGCTGCTGCAGACCGAGACCCGTCATGCCGCGCAGGGCTACACCAGCCAGACCGCACGGCTGTGGACCGCGCAGGGACGCCCGCTGGGCGTCAGCCACCAGACAACGGCGGTGTTTGGATGAGGGTGCCGAAGTTCACCGGCAGCCGCCGCAGGTACTCGCGGTAGGCCAGCGAGAGCCGGTCGGCCGCGCACGACACCTCGGTGTCGGGGTCGAGCGGCAGCAGCGCCGGGCGCTGTGCCTCGAGGATGCCGCGGTCTTCGCCGAAGATGCCTTCCTGGAAGGCCCGCATCTCGGCATCGGTGCGATCGCCGGCCGACATCGCCAGGATGAACCACACCCGGGTGAGCGCGGGTTCCACCGGCAGGGCGAGCATCACCACCATCTCGGCGAAGTCCTGCCAGCCCTCGGGGCACTTCTCGAGCAGGGCCACCCAGGGCGAGACCACCTGGTAGCGGTAGCGCACCTGCGCGCCCTGGTCGGCATTGAGGTTGCTGCGCGGCTGCCAGACCCGCACATCGATTCCCTCGAGGCCGGTGGCGGGTGAAGGGTCGGTCACCGTGTAGTCGGTGATGAGGGTGTGCTCGGCATCGCCGAGCGTGCCGGGGTGCACGAAGCCGAAGTGGGCGATGTCGAGGAAGTTCTCGATCACCCGCCCGAAACTGGTGTTGACCGTGTAGGGCCCGCAGATCGCCTGGCGGATGCCAGGCCCGGCGGGCGGCGTGATGGCGGGCGGTTGCGCCAGCAAGGGCGCGTGGTGGGCGGTGGCGCCGAAACGCACCCACACCATGCCGAGGTGCTCACGCACGACCACGAGAGACAGCGCCTGACGCTCGCCGAGCGGGGCGCGCGCCATGGAAGGTATGCGGGTGCAGCGCCCCTGGGGCGCGAAGGCCCAGCCGTGGTAGGGGCAGACCAGGTCTTCATCGCAGACCCGGCCCATCGAGAGCGGGGTGCCGCGATGCGGACAGCGGTCATGGGCGGCGGCGAGCACGCCGCCGGCGGTGCGCCAGACCACGATGTCGCGGCCCAGCGCCCGCACCGGCAGCAGACCGCCCGCGGGCAGGTCTGCCGCGGCCGCCACCGGCAACCAGAGCGAGTCTTCGGTCACCGGCAGGCGGCGTTCAGCAGGATCGGCATGCAGCCCCGATCACTTGCCCGAGGGCACCTTGCCCTCGACACCCTTCACATAGAAGTTGATGCCGCCCTTCCAGGCGTCATCGGCGGTGGCGTCCTTGGCCAGGCGCTCCTTGCCGGTGTTGTCGGCAATGGGGCCCTTGAAGACCGCGAACGAGCCATCCTTCAGGCCGGCCTTGATCTTGTCGACCTCGGCCTTGACCTCGGCCGGCACGAAGTCGGCGATCTTGACGAAGTCGTTCATGCCTTCCTTGGTGCCCCACTTGGTGACCTCGGTCTTCCAGGTCTTGTTGAGCACATCGTTGACCGTCTTCTCGTAGTACGGCCCCCAGGTCAGCACGCACGAGGCAAGGTGCGCCTTGGGCGCGAACGCGCTCATGTCGCTGTCCCAGCCGAAGGCGAACTTGCCGTTCTTCTCGGCGGTCTGGAGCACGGCGGTCGAGTCGGTGTTCTGCAGCAGGACATCGGCCTTGGCGTTGATCAGCGACTGGGCGGCCTCGGCCTCCTTGGGCGGATCGAACCAGGTGTTCACCCACACCACCTTGGTGGTGACCTTGGGATTCACGCTCCTGGCGCCCAGGGTGAAGGCGTTGATGTTGCGCAGCACCTCGGGGATGGGGAAGGAGCCGACGAAGCCCAGCACATTGGACTTGGTCATGCGGCCGGCGACCACACCCGCCATGTAGGCGTCTTCGTAGAAGCGGCCCTCGTAGACCCGGAGGTTGTCGGTGGTCTTGTAGCCGGTGGCGTGCTCGAACTTCACCTCGGGGTGATCCTTGGCGACCTTCTCCATGGCGTCCATGTAGCCGAAGCTGGTGGCGAAGATCACCTTGTTGCCCTGGGCGACCAGGTCACGGATGACCCGCTCGGCGTCCGGGCCCTCGGGCACCTTCTCGACGAAGGTGGTCTTGATCTTGTCGCCGAACTTCTCTTCGATGTACTTGCGGCCGTTGTCGTGCGCGAAGGTCCAGCCGGCGTCGCCGACCGGGCCGACATAGATGAAGCCGATCTTGAGGGGCTCGGGCGCCGGGGCGGGGGCGGCGGCCGGGGCCTGGGCGGCGGGCTTGGGCTCCTCCTTCTTGCCGCAGCCGGCGAGCGCCGCCGTGGCGACCACGACCGACAGCGCGGCGTGCTTGAGGAGGGAACGTCTTCCGAAAGGCTTCATCGTGACTCCTGAGGTGCTGAGGGTGGTTGATGCGAAGTTGATGTGAAAAACGGATCAATGACCCGGCATGAAGGACTTGCCGAGCGAGGCGGGCATGTTGACGCGGATCCAGGCCGGGTTGCGGGAGATCAGGACCAGCACCGCGATGGTCGCCAGATAGGGCAGCATCGACATGAACTCGCTGGCGATGTGCACGCCCCGGCCCTGCAGTTGCAGCTGGAGCATGGTCACGCCGCCGAACAGGTAGGCGCCAAGCAATACCCGTGCCGGTCGCCAGGTGGCAAACGGCGTGAGCGCGAGCGCGATCCAACCCCGACCGGCCACCATACCCTCAACCCACAAAGGTGCATAGACCACCGAGAGATAGGCACCAGAAACGCCACACAATGCACCGCCGGTCATCACCGCGGCCAGACGCAGCGTGCGCACCGGATAGCCCAGCGCATGCGCCGAGTCGGGCGACTCGCCGATGGCACGCAGCACCAGCCCGGCGCGGGTGCGGTAGAGCACCCAGGCGATCAGCAGCATCAGCGCGATGCCGCCGTAGACCATGGGGTGCTGACGGAAGACCGCCGTGCCCAGGAAGGGGATGTCGGACAAACCGGGAATGGCGTGGTTGCTGCGCTCGCCGAGCTTCTTGCCGACATAGCCGATGCCCACGAAGGCCGAGAAGCCCGCCCCGAAGAGCGACAGCGCCAGGCCGGTGGCGGTCTGGTTGGTGTTCAGCCAGATCACGAGCAGCCCGAAGATCGCGGCAGCCAGCGCCCCGGCGAGCGCCCCGGCGGCAAAGGCCAGGGTGTCGCTGCCGCTGTGGAAGGCCACCGCGAAACCGGCCACCGCGGCGATGAGCATCATGCCCTCGGCGCCCAGGTTGAGCACCCCCGCCCGCTCGTTGACCAGCAGGCCCAGGCCGGCGATGGCCAGCGGCGTGCCCGCCGAGAGCGTGGCGGCGATCAGCAGCGCGAACTCGTTCATGCCGATGCTCCCGACGCGGCGGCGCGCGACTGCCAGCGCAGCCGGTAATGGATGAGCGTGTCGCAGGTGAGCAGCGAGAACAGCAGCACGCCCTGAAAGACCCCGGTGAGCGCCGAGGGCAGGCCCAGCCGTGACTGGGAGAGTTCGCCGCCGATCAGGAACATGGAGAGCAGCACACTGCCGAGCACGCAGCCCAGCGGATGGAGCCGGCCGACGAAGGCGACGATGATGGCGGTGAAGCCGTAGCCGGTGGAGACATGGGGCGTGAGCTGGCCCATGGGACCGGTGGCCTCGAAGGCGCCAGCCACGCCGGCCAGGCCCCCGGAGACCAGCAGTGCAGTCCAGAGGGCGCGCCGCGACGAGAAGCCGGCATAGCGCGCGGCCGAGGGCGCGAGCCCGCCCACCTGGAGCTGAAAGCCGCCGAAGGTGCGAAAGAGATAGACCCAGGCCACCAGCGCGGTGATCAGCGCCACCGCGAGCCCCCAGTGCACCCGGAGGTGGCGCACGATGCGCGGCGCGTTGGTGTCGGCCGCGAAGCTCATGGTCTGCGGAAAGTTGAAGCCATTGGGATCTTTCCAGGGCCCGAACACCAGCCAGGACAGCAGCAGGTTGGCCACATAGACCAGCATCAGGCTGACCAGGATCTCATTGGCATTGAAGCGGTCGCGCAGCAGCGCGACGATGCCGCCCCAGAACATGCCGCCCAGCGCGCCCGCCAGGATGGCCAGCGGAAAGAAGGCCCAGCGGTTGATGCCGATCTGGTTGGCGCTGAACCAGAGCGCCAGCCCGCCGGCCGTGATGGCGCCGAGCAGGAACTGCCCCTCGGCGCCGATGTTCCAGACATTGGAGCGGAAGCACAGCGCCAGCCCGATCGCGCACAGGATGAGCGGCGTGGCCTTGAGCGCGACCTCGCTCACGCCGCGCAGGCCATTGAGCGGCTCGACCAGGAACATCTGCAGGCCACGCACCGGGTCCTTGCCCAGTGCGGCAAGCAGCAGCGCGGCGACCACCACCGTGATGCACAGGGCGATCAGCGGCGAGAGCCAGGCCATCAGGCCCGAGGGCTCGGGACGGGGCTGCAGGACGATCATGGTGCCGCCTCCACGGTCTCGGGCTTCGGCGCACCCGGCCACAGGCCGCTCATCCACTCGCCGATCAGCGCCACGGTGGCATCGGCCCGGGCCACCGGCGGCGACAGCCGCCCGCGGGAGATGACCATCAGGCGGTCCGCGAGCTCGAAGAGTTCGTCGAGCTCCTCGGAGACCACCAGCACCGCGCAGCCGGCATCGCGCAGCGCGAGCAGCGCGCCGCGGATCTGCGCGCTGGCGCCGACATCGACGCCCCAGGTGGGCTGGGCCACGATCAGCACCCGCGGCTGGGCGTCGACCTCGCGGCCGACGATGAACTTCTGAAGATTGCCGCCGGACAGGCTGCGGGCCGCGGCCTGCGGGCCGGCAGCCTTCACGCCGAAGCGCTCGATCACCGCCCGGGCCTGCGCGGCGAGCGCGCTGCGCGCGATCCAGCCGCCAGCGCGCACCGCGTCGCGCCGGGTGAGCAGCAGATTCTGGGCCAGCGATAGCGTGGGCACCGCGCCGCGGCCGATGCGCTCCTCGGGCACGAAATGCAGGCCGAGCGCGCGCCGCCGCTCGGGCGACTGGCGCCCGACATCGACCCCGAAAAGCGCGAGCGTGCCC